>CAZOQY010000006.1:0-18273 GCA_964581835.1 uncultured Streptomycetaceae bacterium
CCCCCCCCCCCCCCCCCCCCCCGCCCCCCCCCCCCCCCCCCCCCCCCCCCCCCCGACCCTTGCGAGCAAATCCGGACAGAGCAACCTTTATGAGCGGGATGATCTACCAGGCGTACCAGGCGCATGCGGACACGATGGCGCCGCTGCGAACGATGTTCCAGGCGGTCGCGCCGGCACTGGCCGACGTGCGTGGCTGGTTGCCGGTGCGCAAGATGTCGGCGGCCTGCCAGGTCTTCGCGCTGGCCCGGCTGACCCACCGGCGCCCCCTGTTCGGCATCGACAGCGTCTCGGTGAACGGGCGCGAGGTGGCGGTGCGCGAGGAAGCCGCGCACGTCACGCCGTTCGCCACGCTGCTCCATTTCAGGAAGGAAATGCGCGGGTCGCAGCCGCGGGTGCTGATCGTCGCGCCGATGTCGGGCCATTTCGCGACGCTGCTGCGCGAGACCGTGCGCACGATGCTGGCCGACCACGACGTCTACATCACCGACTGGCACAACGCGCGCGACGTGCCGCTGGCGGCTGGCCGCTTCGGCCTCGACGAATCCATCGAGCACCTGATGACCTTCCTCGGCGTCATCGGGCCCGGCGCGCACCTGGTGGCAATCTGCCAGCCCTGCGTCACCGCGCTCGCCGCCGTCGCCGTCATGTCCGAGGCCAGTCATCCCGCCACGCCCGCGAGTCTCTCCCTGCTGGCGGGCCCGATCGATTGCCGCGTGAGCCCGACCAAGGTCAACCAGCTCGCCTCTGACCACTCGATCGAATGGTTCGCGGACAACCTCATCGGCACCGTGCCGCTGCGCCACGAAGGCGGCGAGCGGCGCGTCTACCCCGGCTTCGTGCAACTCGCAGCCTTCATGAACATGAACCTCGAGCGGCACATCAACTCCTTCCGCGAGCTGTTCGAGAACCTGGTGCGGGGCGAAACCGAGAAAGCGGACGCGACGCGCCACTTCTACGAGGAGTACTTCGCCGTCGCCGATCTGCCGGCGGAGTTCTACCTGGAGACAGTGCAGCACGTTTTCCAGGAATACTCGCTCGCCCGCGGCAAGCTGAAGTGGCGCGGCCGCAAGGTCGATCCCTCGGCGATCCGGCGCACGGCGCTGCTGACCGTCGAAGGCGAGAAAGACGACATCTGCTCGCTCGGCCAGACCCTCGCCGCGCAGGATCTATGCGGCAAGCTGCGCCAGTACCTGAAGACCCACTACATTCAGGCCGGCGTCGGGCACTACGGCGTGTTCAGCGGCAAGCGGTGGAACAGCCAGATCTACCCGATCGTCCGGGACGTCATACACACCTCTGGTTGAAATTAGTGCGCCGTCCAGCCGCCGTCCACCGGCAGGATGGCACCGGTGATGGACGCGGCATCGTCGCTGGCGAGGTAGCGGGCGAGTGAGGCGACCTGGCCGATGGTGACGAACTGCCTGGTGGACTGCGCGGCGAGCAGCACGTCCTTCACCACCTGTTCCTCGGTGATGCCGCGCGCTTTCGCGGTGTCCGGGATCTGCTTCTCGACCAGCGGCGTGCGCACGTAGCCCGGGCAGATCGCGTTGACGGTGATGCCCTGCTCCGCCACTTCGAGCGCGACGGTCTTGGTGAGCCCCGCAACACCGTGCTTGGCGGCGACGTAGGCCGACTTGAAGGGCGACGCCACCAGGGCGTGCGCCGAGGCGATGTTGATGACGCGTCCCCACTTGCGGCTCTTCATGCCGGGCAGCGCGAGGCGGATGGTGTGGAACGACGCCACCAGGTTGATGGCGATGATCGCGTTCCACTTCTCCACCGGGAACTCGTCCACCGGCGCGACGTGCTGGATGCCGGCGTTGTTGACGAGCACGTCCACCGCGCCAAATTCGGCGACAGCCTTGCGCATCATCGACTCGATGGTGTTGGGGCGCGTCATGTCCGCGCCGTCGTAGCGCACCGTGACGCCACATTCGTGCGCGATTCGGGCCCGGATCGCCTCGATCTCGTCGGCGCGTCCCAGGCCGTTCAGCAGGATATTGGCGCCCGCCTTCGCCAGCGTCTCCGCGATCCCCAGGCCGATGCCGCTGGTGGAGCCGGTGACCAGCGCGGTTTTTCCCTTGAGCATGACAACCTCCGTAATCTGGTTGCTAGCCTAATGCAAATACCGGGCCAGCGGCGCGGCGCAGCGTGCTACGCCGCGCCGGAAGGGAAAAGTTGAAAGGGAAAAGGGGAAAGTAAGACCTGACAACCGAACGCTCTCCGGCACTTTTCCCTCTCCCCTTTACCCTTGTCCCTTTGGTTATACTGCCGGCTGGCAGGATAACCACCGCCCGCATGATCCGCCTCACCGAAGTCAAGCTGCCGCTCGACCATCCCGAGAACGCGCTCCGCGCCGCGATCCTGAAGCGGCTCGGCATCGCCGCGGGCGAACTCGCCGGTTACACCGTCTTCCGCCGTGCCGTCGATGCCCGCAAGCCGGCGATCGCGTTCATCTACACCATCGACGTCGAGGTGAAGAACGAGGCCGCGCTGCTCGCGCGCCTGAAAGACGACCGCCACGTCTCCCGCGCGCCGGACACGAGCTACCAGTTCGTCGCGCAGGCGCCGGCCGGGCTGACTTCGCGACCGGTCGTGATCGGCACCGGGCCGTGCGGTTTCTTCGCCGGCCTGCTGCTGGCCCAGATGGGCTTCCGCCCGATCATCCTCGACCGCGGCAAGATCGTGCGCGAGCGAACGAAGGACACCTGGGGCCTGTGGCGCAAGTCGGTGCTGAACCCGGAATCCAACGTCCAGTTCGGCGAAGGCGGCGCCGGCACCTTCTCCGACGGAAAACTCTACAGCCAGGTGAAGGACCCGCGCCACCTGGGACGCAAGGTGCTCACCGAGTTCGTGAAAGCCGGCGCGCCGGCGGAAATCCTCACCGTCGCCAAGCCGCACATCGGCACGTTCCGGCTGGTAGCGATGGTCGAGAGCCTGCGCGAAACCATCCAGTCGCTTGGCGGGGAGATCCGCTTTCAGCACAAGGTCACCGATATCGACATCGCGAACGGGCAAGTGCGCGGCGTGACGCTGGAAAGCGGCGAGCGCATCGCCGCGGATCATGTCGTGCTGGCAGTCGGCCACAGCGCGCGCGACACCTTCCAGATGCTCTACGACCGCGGCGTGCACATCGAGGCGAAGCCCTTCTCCATCGGCTTCCGCATCGAGCACCCGCAATCGCTGATCGACCGCGCGCGCTACGGCCGGAACGCCGGCAACCCGCTGCTCGGCGCCGCCGACTACAAGCTCGTGCACCACGCAGGCAACGGCCGCTCGGTCTACAGCTTCTGCATGTGCCCCGGCGGCACGGTGGTCGCGGCCGCGTCCGAGCCGGGATGCGTCGTCACCAACGGCATGAGCCAGTACTCGCGCAACGAGCGCAACGCCAACAGCGGCATCGTCGTCGGCATCACGCCCGCCGACTACCCCGGGCACCCGCTCGCCGGCATCGCGTTTCAGCGTCGCTGGGAGAAGCTCGCGTACGTGACGGGCGGCGGCAATTACAACGCGCCGGCGCAGCGCGTCGGAGATTTCCTCGCCGGCCGGCCTTCCACCGCGGTCGGCGCTGTCGTTCCCTCCTACAAGCCCGGCGTGAACTGGACCGACATCAGTGCCTGCGTCCCCGACTACGCGGCCGCGGCGATACGCGAGGCCCTGCCCGCCTTCGAGCGGCAGGTACGCGGCTACTCGATGGACGACGCGGTGCTGACTGCGGTCGAGACGCGCACCTCCTCGCCCATCAGCATCCGGCGCGGCGCCGACTGCCAGAGCGTCAACACGCGGGGGCTTTATCCCGCGGGCGAAGGCGCGGGCTACGCCGGGGGAATCCTTTCCGCGGCGATCGACGGCATCGAAGTGGCGGAGGCGGTCGCGCGAGACATGGTCGGCGCGGCCCGCCTCCCCTAAATGCGTCGCAGGTGAAGCGTCGCAGATAATACGTCTCAGGTGAGGCGTCTCAGATGAGGCGTTTTGGCAGAGCAAACCCCTTTGGCCCGCTTTTTCCAAGACGCAGTATCTGAGACGTAGTATCTGAGACGCTTTATCTGAGACGCCGTATCTGCGACGCTTCACCTGCGCTGCGGCGCGTCACCTGCGCCGCAGCGCCAGCATGGTGCAATCGTCCGCCAGCACCGTCGAGCCGGTGTGGCTGATGACTTTTTCGTACAGGGAATCGAGGACAGCGGGTAGCGGATCCTGCGCAACGCGACGCAGAAACCGGAGACAGCCCTCCTCGGAAAACGGGACGCCCGCCCGGTTTTCCGCTTCCGTCACGCCGTCGGTGTAGCAAAACAGCGTTTCCCCGGTCGCGAGGCTGCGCCGCAGGCTGCCGTAATGCCTGCCGCTCATCGCGCCGACCAGCGTCCCTTGCGGCAGCGGCAGCAGCGCCGCATCGCCGCCGGCGCAGATCATCGGCGCGCAATGCCCCCCGTTCGAGTAGACGAAGTCGCCGCTCTCCACGTCGAGAAAACCGCAGAACAGCGTCACGAAGAGGTTGGCGTCATTGCCGATGCACAGGCGGTCGTTGAGCGTTTCAAGCAGCTTCTCCGGCTGCATCGACTCCATGGCCAGCATGCGCAGCAGTCCGATCACCCGCACCATGAACAGCGCGGCCGCGATGCCGTGGCCGGAAACGTCGCCGATGCAGACGAACAGCGTGCGGTTGTCGACGAAGAACGCGTCGAACAGATCGCCGCCGACTTTCGAGGCCGGTTCCATGAATCCGCAGGCCTCGATGTCCGGGCGCCCCGGAAACAGCGGTCGCTGCAGCGGCAGCATGCTGGCCTGGAGCTGGCGCGCGACCTCCAGCTCCTTCCTGAGATGATGGAGCTCGAGCTGCTCGCGTTGCAAGACGAGCGCCTTCTCGTTCGAACGGCGCATGCGCTCGGTCAGGGTTGTCAGCAGATTTTCGGCCACGCCCTTCAGCAGCATCAGGCGGTTCCAGAACACGTCGCGGTCGAGCCGTAGGACACGAACAGGTGAAAACGCGAGCACCAGCGCCGAAATCGGCTTGCCATCGATCGCCGACAGTTCGCCAACGCATTCACCGGGCAGGATCTCGATGGCGGTGTCCGGGCTCGCCTCCGCTCCCAGCCGGGCGACCAGCTTGCCCGACAGGAGTATGAAGACGCTGCGATTGGCCTCGCCCGTGCGGAGCAGCGGCGCGCCCTCGGGCAGCTCCAGCACCTCGCAACCGGCAAGCGCCTTGTCGAGATCACGCTGGTCGGCGTTCCGGAACAGGGAAATCCATTGAATCGCCGCCGTACGCCGATCGTCGCGCCGCCGTTCCTCGGCGACCGGACGGTTCTTGACCCTGCGATCGGGTCCGCGACTGAAATGCGTGCTCCCGGGCGGTTTCATTGCAAGTTCCAGCGCGCGCCGAAGGTCAGATGGTTGCGCCCGTCTTCATGGCGGTAGTCGAGCCAGTCGGAGCAGCGGCGGATCATCACCAGTCCCAGCCCGCCCGCCGAGGCTTCGCCGAGCGTTGCCGGCAGTATTTTCTTCGGGACGAACAGGGGATTGAACGCGACGCCGGCGTCCGACACCGTCACGATGGCCTGACCGCGGTTTTTTTCATGGTTTTTTTCAGGGTCAGGATCGAGCCTGACTTCCAGCAGCAGGCCGATCGGCGCCGAGAGCGCCGTGCTGCCGCCGTGGACGATGACGTTCGCCAGCACTTCTTCCAGGCAGAGCGCCAGCCGCTCCACCTGCGCCTGCGGCACGTTGCGCCGCCGGCAGGCCGAGTCGAGCCATGCCGAGGCGCGCCGCGCCTCGGCGCCGTTGGCGCCTATCGTGAGTTCGTCGAATCCCGGCAACGCAGGCCGTTCACCCGCCGGCCGGTCAGGCGACTGCTGCCCTCTCGGCATCGGCGGCGTTCCTGAATACCGGGATCAACTGGTCGACCCCGGTTGCTTCGAGGCTCATCAGGACCGACGAGCCGCCCGTGACGACCAGCACCATCTTGCCCCCGCGCTGCTGGACCGCCTTGGCGCTGGTAATCAGCGCGCGTATGCCGATCGAGGCAAGGAACTGGACGGAAGACAGGTCGACGACCACGCCTTTTCTCGGCGCGGCGACCAGCTCCCCGAGCGTGGATGCCACGGAGTCGGTACCCGGCATGTCGAGACGGCCGGAGATCACAATCCGGCGAAGCTTGTCGCCGATATCGTCATAGCTGATGGACATGATGAATCTCCCCCTCCCAGGTTCGAAGGGAAAGTATCCCGCCAAACTCCGCGGCTGTATAGTCCCTTCCCCGTCGCGGGTGAAGCGTCTTAGATAGGGCGTCGCAGATACCGGCCTGGGTACTGCGTCTCAAGTAGTGCGTCGCAGATACCGCGTCTCAGGTGAAGCGTCGCAGATAGGGCGAGCGAAAGACGCATTGCTTTGCCTTAAGCGCTTTATCTGATACGCCTCACCTGAGACGTATCATCTGAGACGATTCACCTGCGACGCTTCACCTGAGACGCTTTTCAAGAGCCATGGCGAAATCGATTGCAATCATCGGCGGAGGTCCGGCTGGGCTGATGGCGGCGGAGGCCGCGGTCGCGGCCGGCGTCGCCGTTGACGTCTACGACGCGATGCCGTCGGTCGGCCGCAAGTTCCTGCTCGCCGGCAAGGGCGGCCTCAACCTCACCCACGCCGAGCCGCTCGATTCCTTTCTCTCGCGCTACGGCGCACGCCGCGAGAGAATCGCGCCGATGCTGAAAACCTTCGGCCCCGATGCGTTGCGCGCGTGGGCGAAGGAACTCGGCAGCGAGACTTTCGTCGGCTCATCCGGTCGCGTGTTCCCCGCCGGCATGAAGGCCGCGCCGCTGCTGCGCGCGTGGCTGCAACGCCTGCGCGCCGCGGGCGTCCGTTTCCACCCCCGCCATCGCTGGCTCGGCTGGAATAGCGGCGGCGGATTGCGCTTCGCAACCCGGACCGGCGAGCGCGCCGTGCAGGCCGACGCCGTCGTGCTGGCGCCGGGCGGCGGCAGTTGGCCGCAACTCGGCTCGGACGGCGCGTGGATGCCGCTGCTCGCGGCGCGCGGCGTCGCCATCGCCCCGCTCCGCCCTTCGAACTGCGGTTTCGACGTCGCGTGGAGCGGGCATTTCCGCAAGCGTTTCGCCGGCACTCCCGTCAAGTCCGTGATCGCGTCGCTGGCGGGCCGGCGCGGCGGCGCCTTCCGCCTGGAAGGCGATTGCGTCATCACGGAAAACGGCGTCGAGGGCGGACTGATCTACACGCTCTCCGCGCCCCTGCGCGACGAGATCGCCGCATCGGGGGAAGCCACGCTGCGGCTCGACCTCGCGCCGGGCCGGGATCTCGCGCGCCTCATGCACGAGCTGTCGCGCCCGCGCGGGCGCCGCTCGCTCTCCGGCCACATCCAGAGCCGCACGGGGCTGAAAGGCGTCAAGGTCGGCCTGCTGCGGGAACTCATATCGGACGCGGACTTCTCCGATTCCGGCAAGCTGTCGGCAGCGATCAAGGCGTTGCCGCTCACGCTCGTCGCCGCGCGCCCGATCGCGGAAGCAATCAGCAGCGCGGGCGGCGTCGCGTTCGAGGCGCTGGACGAGCAGCTGATGGTCCGATCGCTGCCGGGCGTGTTCTGCGCGGGCGAGATGCTGGACTGGGAAGCGCCGACCGGCGGTTACCTGTTGACGGCCTGCTTCGCGACCGGGCGGGCGGCCGGGGTTGGTGCCGCCGCGTGGCTGAAGAACCAGGATTAACCGCCAAGCCTGCCCCGGACCCGGTCCGGGGACACCAGGGCCGCCAGGAATTCAACCAGACAGGATCAACAGGATTTACACTATTCAACAAGCAAACAAACAGAACAAGAACAGATCGGGAGGCCAGAATGGACAACAATAAAGCAGCCGAAAGCAAGGAAGCCATCATCAGCACCTTCGACCGCTCGGCCGCGACCTACGACCGAACGGGCCCCCGCTACTTCTCCCACTTTGGCCGGCGACTGGTCGAGCTCGCCGCGCTCTCTCCCGGCGAGAAGGTGCTCGACGTCGCGACCGGTCGCGGCGCGGTGCTGGTACCCGCCGCGCACCTGGTGGGCCCAAACGGCCGGGTCACGGGAATCGACCTGTCGGCCGCAATGGTGCGCGAGGCCATAGCGGACCTCCGAAGCACGGGGCTCGCCAACGTCGACATCCGGCAGATGGATGCCGAAGCGCTGGAATTTCCCGATGCGTCCTTCGACTGGGTACTATCCGGATTTTCTCTGTGGTTTTTCCCGCAACCCGATCGAGCGCTCGCCGAGTTTTTTCGTGTGCTCCGGCCCGGTGGCCGGCTGGGCATGACGACCTGGGACTGCAATTCGCAATTTCCGAGAGGATTCCTTCGGTTGATCCAGCAGCATATGCCCCCGCAGCAGGACAAGGGCGTCGCGCCTCAGCGGTTCGATACTCCGCCGGAACTCGTATCGGCCCTGGAGAAAGCGGGTTTTGGCGCCATAGACGTGCGCGTCGACGAAGCAGAGATGGTTTACGAGAACGAAGAGGTATTGTGGTCGACTTTGGGAGCGGCCGGACTGCGCCGGTTTATCGACCAGGTCGGGCCATCCGAAAGAGACAAGCTCAAGGCGGCGGTTTTCGACACCGTACGCCCCGCCACCAAGAGCGACGGCGTTCACGTGCAGTTCCGTGTACTGGCCGCCTTTGGGATCAAACACACGTCTTGAAGCCATCGGCCGCTCCCGGCCTGAAGCGGGGCCCGGGCGAACGCCGATCGGTGCGCCCGGCTAATTGAACTTGAGCCCGGTTTCCTTGCGGATGCGGGTCCACCTTGCGTAATCCTCCTGCAGCTGGCGCGTGAACTCCTCGGCGGAGTTGGGCGCAACTTCGGCGCCGAGCTTGTCGAATGCTTCGCGCGTGCGCGGCTGCGCAATGACGGTATCGACCGCATCGCGCAGTTTCTGAACCACCTCCCTGGGCGTTGCGGCCGGGATTCCGAGCGTGGTCCACGTCGAGTACTCGTAGCCGCGCACCCCCGATTCGTCGATCGTCGGCACGTCGGGCATGATCTTCGAGCGCCGTGGAGTCGTCACCGCGAGCGCGCGGATTTTGCCCGCCCGTATGAACGGCCCCGAGGAACTGATCTGATCGAATGCCAGCTGGATTTGCCCGCTGACGAGATCGACCGACGCGGCGACGCCGCCCTTGTACGGCACGTGCGTGAATTTCACTTTCGCCAGCGACTGGAACAGCTCGCCCATCAGGTGCCCGCCGGAACCCTGGCCCGCCGACCCCATCAGGAGCGCTCCCGGGCGCGCCCTCGACAACGCGATCAGCTCCTTGACGTTGCGCACCGGCAGCGAGGGGTGCACGCTGACGGCGCTGGCAACGAGCGAAATGCGCGACGTGTACACGAAGTCGCGCAGCGGCTGGTACTCGATATCGTCGTGGAACACCGGCTGGGACACCAGCGTGCCGGGCGCGCCGAGCAGGAGCGTGTAGCCGTCGGGCGGCGCTTTCGCGGCCGCGGTGGTGCCGATCCGGCCTCCCGCACCGGTGCGGTTTTCGACGATCACGGGCTGCCCCAGGATTTCCGAGAGCCCGGGCGCGATGATCCGCGCATTGATGTCGATGTTTCCGCCGGGAGCGAACGGGACGATGATGCGGATCGGCTTGGACGGGTAGCCCTGGCCAAAGGCTGCTGCGGATGCCAGCAACGCCATTCCGCCCATCACGAGCCACAACGAGCTTGCAATGCGGGAACTTGCAACGCGGGGGGCTGCCATGCGGTTCTCCTCGTAACGTTTTTGTAGGTATGCCGAAAGTATAGCCGGCACGGGAAACGGCGTCAGGATCCCTTTCCGCGAACGTCTTTCGGTGCGCCGCCCGCCCCCTGGTTCGCAGCCGTCGCTCTTTTCAGCAACACCTCCAGGCGCTCTATTTCCAGCTCCAGCGACAGTTGCTTCATCTGCCGCCCCACGTTGTCCTTCAGCAGGGACGAGTACTGGTACCGCTGGTAGGCGATGAAACCGACGGCCGAAACAAACAAAAGCCCGATGACGATCAGCGCATCGAGGTGCAGCTCGAATTTCCTGGCCATGTCGTTCCCTTCGTGTTGGCGAGTCATTGTAATTGAACCACCAGACCTGCCCCGGTTCGATCGGCGGACCGCCAGGAAAACGCAAAAAAGCGTGCGTCTCCATTTACAATGCGGCTTTTGCACATGGAACGCACGCGATGAAGGACTGGACCGAGTTCGGATTGCGCGGCCTGCCGTCGATGTCCTCGCGCACGCGGCCGACGTCGTACCCGGCTTTCCTCCAGGCCATGCTGGACAGGGGAACTACGCTGACCGCCGAACCCCTGGTCGGGGTCTCGACCGACGGCAACATACGCCGCGGTCTTTTCCCGTTGCGCTCGACGGGCGTGTCCACCGCCCCCCTCCTCGACGCCGCGCAGGGCTTCCTCGCGACGCTCGACGCGAAGCAGCGCGCGAAAGTCGTGTACGGCCTGGAAGCCACGGAGCGGCGGCTGTGGTTCAACATCCATCCGTACTTCTTCCGCCACGGGCTGATCCTGGAAGACCTCGACGCGACACAGCGCAAGGCCGCGTTGCGGCTCATGGAAACCACGCTGTCGGCGCGCGGCTTCGCGCAGGCGCGGGACATCATGCGGATCAACGCGCTGCTGATCGAGATCACCGGCAAGAAGGAGGATTTCGGCGAGTGGCCCTACTTCATCACGCTCTTCGGCGAGCCCTCCGCCGATGCGCCGTGGGGATGGCAGATCGACGGCCATCACCTCAACCTGAATTTCTTCGTGCTGGGCGACCAGCTGGTCTTCACGCCGAGCTTCATGGGATCGGAGCCGTGCCGGGTCGCGAACGGACACCTCGCCGGCACCGAGGTCTTCGCGCCCGAAACGAGGGGCGGCCTGGCGCTGATCCGGTCCCTCGACGCGAACCAGGCCGGGAAGGCCGTGCTGGGCGCCTCCGTCCTGCCCGATGACCTGCCCGCCGAGTTGAAGCATGCCAACGACGGCCGGATGGCGGGCGGCGCCTTCAAGGACAACGCCGTCATTCCCTACAGGGGGCTTCGCGCCGATGCGCTGTCCGACACGCAGCGCAGACTGCTGCTCGACCTCGTCGGCATCTACGTCCACTGGGCCCGCGACGGGCACGCGGCGGTCAAGATGTCCGAGGTCGAGGCCCATCTCGACGAGACCCACTTCGCGTGGATCGGCGGGACCGGCGAATACGGGCCCTTCTACTATCGCGTGCAAAGCCCGGTCGTGCTGATCGAGTTCGACCACCATGCCGGCGTCGTGTTCGACAACCTCGTGCCCACGCACCACCACATCCATACGGTCATGCGCACCCCGAACGGCGGCGACTACGGCGCCGATCTGCTGCGCCAGCACCACGAGCGCTACGACCACTCGAACGGACAGCACGTCGCGAGACGCTGACTCGCGCAGTGAAGAACCGGAATTAACCGCCAAGCCCGCCATGGAAAAAGTCCGCGTCTCGAAGCTGATGTCCCAGCAAGGCCTCTGCTCCCGCCGCGAGGCGGACAGCTACATCGAGCGCGGCTGGGTGCTGGTGGACGGCGTGCCGGTCACCGAGCTCGGCACGCGCGTCTTTCCCAACCAGAAGATCACGCTGGCGAAGCAGGCGCAAACACGCCAGGAAGCGAGCGTGACGATCCTGCTGCACAAGCCGATCGGCTACGTGTCGTCGCAACCCGAGCAGGGCTACCAGCCGGCGATCGTGCTGGTCACGGCGGAATCCCGCTTCAAGGGCGACCGCGCGCCCCTGCAGTTCAGCCCCGTGCATCTCCGGGGCCTCGCAACGGCGGGCCGGCTCGACATCGACTCCACCGGATTGCTGGTGCTCACGCAGGACGGCCGCATCGCCAGGCAACTGATCGGCGAGGACTCGGGCATGGAGAAGGAGTATCTCGTGCGCGTGCAGGGCACGCTCGCGCCGAACGGCCTCAAGCTGCTCAACTTCGGCCTGTCGCTGGACGGCAAGCCGCTGAAGCGCGCCGACGTGCGCTGGCAGAACGAGGACCAGCTGCGCTTCGTGCTGCGCGAGGGCAGGAAGCGCCAGATCCGCCGCATGTGCGAGCTGGTCGGGCTCAACGTCACCGGTTTGAAGCGCGTGAGCATCGGCAACGTGAAGCTGGCGGACCTGCCCGTCGGCCAGTGGCGTTACCTGCGAAGCGACGAGCGGTTCTAGTGCGGCCGTGACGACGCCGGTCACCTGCCCGAAGTGCGGCTACCTGCGGACCTCCTCCGACACCGCGCCGGGCTGGCAGTGCCCGCGCTGCGGCATTGCCTACAACAAGTTCCGGACGGACGGCGATCGCGGGCAGTCATCCGCGGCAGCGAATTACAGGCGCGAAACGGTGTTGGGCTACGCACCCGCCGAGCGCAAGCACGTGCGCGGGGACGGGTTCAGCATCGTCTTTTTCGTTTTGCTCGCGGCCGGCATCTTCGTCCCCGTTCCGAACATCTGGTCCTGGGTCCTGCCGCCCATGGCGCTAACGGCCTTTCTGCTCTGGATCGTCAATTTCAGGATGATGAGCGCGATCCGGAACGCGCCGACATCGAAGGTCGGCTCGGCGGCGCAGGGCCTGGTCGAGTTGCAGGGCACGGTGCAATACGTGCCGGGCTGCACGCTCAAGGCGCCGCTCACCCGGGCGCCGGCCGTCTGCTACTGGTACAGCGTCGTCGAGAACGCGGGTGGCAAGAATGCGCGTACTATCGAGGGACACGATTTCGCCACGCCTTTCCTGCTGCGGGACGAAACCGGGGAATGCCTGATCGACCCCAACGACGCCTGGGTGATTTGCCGCACGCGCGCGCAATGGGAAATCGGCGCCGTCACCTACACGGAATGGAGCATATGCGTCGGCGACCCGGTCTATGCCATCGGCCTGTTCTCGAGCGACCCCCTTCTCTTCGAATCCGGGCTGGCCAGGGAACTGACGGTAAAGCTCCGTTCCTGGTTGCGCGATCCCAGGTCGTTCTTCCGCCGGTTCGACGCGGACCGGGACGGAAAGATTTCCCCGGCCGAGCTCGATGCCGCGCGTGACGCCGCCCGGCGGGAAGCCGCTCAGTACTACACGGCGCAGGGCGGGATGCACACCCTGATTGCGCCGGACCATATGCCCGTCATTGTCAGCAACCTCGGCCACGACAAGGTGGCGGCGGAGTTTTCCAGCCGCACGTGGGCAGGCCTGACCCTGTTCTTCATCACGCTGGGCGCGATGGCCTGGTACTTTCTGTAGAGCAATCGGGGGCAGTGACCTGCTTCGCCCCTCGCCTCAGTTGTCGGTCGCGACGCGAAATCCGCGACGCTGGACCCTGACGGTCACGGGGCTTCCCACCCGATAGGCCGCCGTCACGCCCACCGGCGCGTCCAGCCAGGAGCCGCCGCGAACGGCGCGCATCGAGCAATCGCCGGTTGCCGCCGCGCCGCCATCGGCGGGCGCGCCGCTGTAGCTGCCGTTCCAGCAGTCCTGCGTCCACTCCTCGACGTTGCCCAGCATGTCGTGGAGTCCGAACGGGTTGGGGCGGAAACTGCCCGCGGGAGCGGTGTAGGCGTGCCGGTCGTCGCAATCGGCGACATGCCAGTTGCTCGCGCCGGGCGCCCGCGCCGCGGCGGAACGATCGGCTCCGTTGGCATGGTCGCAGCCCGCATTCGCATCGTCGCCCCAGAACCGTGTCGTCGTGGTGCCCGCTCTCGCGGCGTATTCCCACTCGGCCTCGGTCAGCAGCCGGTACTTTCGGCCGGTGCCTTGACTCAGCCAGGCGACGTAGGCGCCGGCGTCTTCCCAGCTGACGCATGCGACCGGGTGCCCATCGTGCTGGGGGTAGCCGGGATCGCGCCAGCTTCTCGCCGGATCCCAATCGAAAGTGTCGCCGCGCCAGACGAAGCACCCTTCACCGCCGCGGCCGGTCGCCTCCGCGAACGCCCGGTACTGTCCCCGCGTCACTTCGAATCTCCCGATGGAAAAACCCTTCACGCTCACCTTGCGCTGCGGCTGGCTGCGATTGCGGAATTCCCCGGCCAGGTTTTCGCGTTCTTCTTCTCCCGGCGCCGCCCCCATCAGGAACTGCCCTGCCGGAATCGCCACCATCTCCGGGCAATGCGCGCAGCCTTCGGCCGCGATCGCGGGCGCGGAACAAAGGAGCAGCAACGGGAGCAACAGGCGCGCGTGCTTAATACGATCTCTCCGTCCCCTTTGCCTTGCCATTATCGGCGCTCCGCCCGCCCACTGACGACAAAGCCGCGGGCGACTTGCCGGGACGGGCGACTTCCTCCAGGCATTCGATCAGGGCCTGCGTGCCGGGCGCGATGGGACGATGGCGGCTCCACACCACGCCGACCGGCCGCACCAGCCTCGGCATTTCCAGCGGCAGCACCGCCAGCAGGCCGAGGGACTCGTAGTAGCTCGACACGTCGGTCGCCAGCGCGGCGATCGCGTCGGTATGGTGCAGGTACGCGCGGATGACGTGCACGGAAAGCGTCTCGATGCGATTGACCGGTATGGCGATGCCATGGACCTCGAACACCCGCTCCAGCGGCTCCCGCAGCAGCGTGTTCACCGGCGGCAGCACCCAGGGATAGGGCTTGAGATCGGACCAGCGCAGGCGCTTGCGCCCGACCAGCGGGTGATGACGCCCCGTGACGATGCTGACACCCTCCTCCATCAAGGTCTTCTCGCCGAGATCCTGCGCGCCCTGGCCGTCGGGCAGGCGGCCGACGATCAGATCGAGGTTGCCCAGTAGCAGTTCCGGCAGCAGCGTCTCCACGGTGCCTTCGCGAACCAGCACGGAGATGCCCGGGCGGCGGGACTTGAGCACGGCCAGCGCGTGCGGCAGCAACTCCAGCGCGGCGGTCGCGAGCACGCCGACCCGGATGCTGCCCGAACTGCCGGAGGCGAGCCCCCGCAGCTCGTCGCGCGCCAGGGCGAGCTCGCTCAGCATGACCCGCGCGTGCCGGATCAGGCACTCGCCGTAGGTCGTCGGCACGACGCCGCGCGCGGTGCGCTCGAACAGCTTCAAGCCCAGCCCCCGCTCCAGCTCGCCCAGCGTCTTGGAAACCGCCGGCTGGGAAACATTGATGCTCGCCGCGACCTTGCCGAGGTGGCGGATTTCGTCGAGCGCCACGAGCAGCTGCAGGTGGCGCGGCTTGAAGCTGGTGCGAACGTAGACGTCGAGCTGGGACATGGCCGTTTCCGCGAGGTTGGGTGCGGGGGGAAGCCGTGATATTACCAAATGGTTATGGGATGAACCTTATTATTCACTGGATAGTAATCGCCCAAAGGGCGAAGATGCTCATCCGCGATGTTCGTTCGCGATGTTCGTCCGCGATGTTCGTCCGTATTGGCTGCCCGTAAACCCCGGAGAGGGTGGCGGCGCCGACACGCAGCAGCGAGGAGGAGTCCCCGTGTTCCGCTACCTGCTTGTACTGTTCTTCACCCTGGCCGCCGGCGCGCCGCTGGCCGCGCAGCCGTACCCGTCCAAGCCGATCCGGCTGGTGCTCAACGTCGGCACCGGCGGCGTGGGCGACATCACGAACCGGATCTACGCCCAGCACATGAGCCGGAGCCTGGGCCAGCAGATCGTGGTGGACAACCGCCCGGGCGCCGGCGGCGTGGCGGCGCTGTCGTCGGTGGTCAATGCCAATCCCGACGGCTACACGCTGGTCCAGACGGGCAATGCGGCCGCCATCAGCGCGTCGCTGTTCAAGAAGCTGCCCTACGACGTGCTGAAGGATTTCACGCAGATCACTACCCTCGGGATTTTCCAGCTGGGGATCGTCGTCACGCCGGAATCGGGCTTCAACTCGCTCGGCGAGCTGATCGCGTTCGCGCGGAAAAATCCCGGCAAGATGAACGTCGGGACCATCAACGTCGGCAGCACCCAGTACCTGGCCGCCGAGCTGTTCAAGTCCACGGCAAAAATCGAGGCGCAGACGGTGCCCTTCAAGTCGAACACCCTGCTGCTCGCGTCCCTGCGCGGCAACGAGCTGCGCGTGGCGTTCGAGCTGCTGGGCCCGGTGCTCGCCCCGGTCCGCAACGGCCAGTTGAGAGCGCTGGCGGTCGGCTCCAGCAAGCGCTTCGCCGGCCTGCCGGACGTGCCGACGTTCACCGAGGCCGGGCTCGCCGGGTTCGATGACGTCGCCTCGTGGACCGGCATCAGCGCGCCCGCACGCACGCCGGCCCCGATCCTCGAGCGCCTGGCCCAGGAAGCCGCCAGGGCCGCGGTGCTGCCCGAAGTCCGGCAAACGCTGCAGGAAATCGGCATCGAAGCCCAGGCCAGCACGCCCGCCGAAACGCGCAAGCGCATGGCAAACGATATCGCCCGGTGGCGAAAAGTCATCGAGCAGGCGAAGATCGAGCGCCAATAGTCGTCTCATTTTTCAATTCAACGTCCAAGCAAGGAAATCCGATGCCTGCAACGCCACTTCCGCTGAAGATCTGCATCGCCAACTACGGCCACACCACCGCCATCAAGGACGGCAGCATCCCGATCGAGGGCGTTGCACCCGAGTTCGTGAACGTGGAGCCGCAGATCGCCGCCTACCGCCGCATGGTGCGCAACGTCGAGTTCGACGTCTGCGAGATCGCGCCTTCGACCTACATGATCGCGCGCGAGCACGGCGCGCCGTTCAAGGCCCTGCCGATCTTCGTCTCGCGCAACTTCCACCACTCCGGCTTCGTCTACCGGCCGGACCTGGGCTTCAGAGAGCCCAAGGACCTCGAGGGCACGAACGCGGGCGTGCGCGCCTACTCGGTGACCACCGGCATCTGGACGCGCGGCATCCTGCAGAACGAGTACGGCATCGACATCTCGAAGATCACCTGGTGGGTGGACGACGAGGAGCACGTGACGACCATGAAGCTCCCGTCCTACGTGAAGCACGTCCCCGAGGGCAAGTCGCTGGTCAGCATGATGGCCGCGGGCGAGCTGCAGGCCGGCTTTACCGGCAACGCGGGCCTCGGCCGCACCGGCGCGCCCAAGGAAGGCTGGGCCGCCAGCTCCGAGAAGGGCGGCGACACCAACTACGTCGAGTTCTTCAAGGACTCGAAGAAGATCGAGGCCGAATGGTTCAAGCGCACCGGCATCTATCCCTTCCACGGCACCATCGTCGTCAAGGACTCGATCCTCAAGGCGCACCCGTGGGTCGCGAAGTCGCTCTTCAAGGCCTTCCTCGAGGCGAAGCAGCGCTACGTCAGGAACCTGCCGTCCCCCGACAAGCTGTCGGGCAAGGACAAGCAGATGGCGGAACTGGCGAAGATCGTCGGCGACCCGCTGCCCTACGGCATCAAGGCCAACCTGCCCTCGATCGAGGCCCTCATCAAATACGTCCACCAGCAGGGCATGCTGAAGCGCAGCTACGCGGTCAGCGAGATGTTCGTGGACCCCGAGGCGTAATCCCGATTTTTCCCACATTCACCTGAACGGAAAACACCATGGCTTCCAGAATGATCGACATCCACCCGCACATCATCTCGAAGGACGAGAAGAAGTACCCGATCACGCCGATCGGCGGCAAGCGCTCGGTGTGGTCCGCCGAGCGGCCGATCGACTTCGAGAAACTCGTTTCCTCGATGAACGAGTCGGGCGTGGACAAGGCGGCGATCGTCCACTCCTCCACCACCTACGGCTACGACAACTCGTACATGTGCGACTGCATCGCCACCCAGCCCGGGCGCTTCACCGGCGTCGGCGCGGTCGACTTCGCCGCGCCCGATGCGTCGGAAAAAATCCGCTACTGGCACGGCAAGCGGGTCACCGGGCTGCGCATTTTCAGCGCGGGCAGCACGATGGAGAAGCAGGCCGACTCGCTCGACGATCCGAAGACCTTCAAGGCGTGGGAAACGTGCGAGGAGCTGAAGATTCCCGTCGTCACGCAACTGCGCCGCGAGGGGCTCTACATGCTCTACACGTTGATTCGCCGCTTCCCCAACGTGAAGATCATCGTCGACCACCTGATGCACTGCCCGAGAGGAGATCAGCCGCCCTACGATCGCGCGGCGTTCCTGTTCGAGCTGGCGCGCTACCCGCACGTCTACTTCAAGCTCTCGACCAACAACGTGCGCTTCTCGAAGAACGACGGAGCCTCGCCCGAAACCTTCTTCCCGAAGCTCGTGGAGGCGATCCCCGCGAACCGCATCGCATGGGGCTCGAACTACCCCGCATCGAAGGGCACCCTGAAGGAAATGGTGGACGAGGCCAAAGCCGCGCTCTCGTGCCTGAAGCAGAGCGACCAGGAATGGATCTTCGCGAAGACCGCCCAGTCGCTTTATCC
>CAZOQY010000006.1:18373-27460 GCA_964581835.1 uncultured Streptomycetaceae bacterium
CATGAGCACGATCCAGGAAGCCCTCAAACTCAACGTCATGCTCGGCGATTACCCGAACACGGTGGCGCTCAAGCAGGGCAGGATCAAAAGCGACCGCGTGCAGCTCGACTTCGCCGAGGCCGAGGTCCCGCACGACCACTTCAAGAAGGTGGTGAAAGGCGACTTCGACGTCGCCGAGCTGGCGATCATGACCTATCTCCAGGCCCTCTCGTGGGGCCGGCCCCTCGTGGCGCTGCCGGTCGCGCTGCACGGGCGCTTCCAGCACGCGCAGATCGCCTACAACGCCGACCGTGGCACGCTCGCACCGAAGGACCTCGAAGGCAAGCGCGTGGGCGTGCGCACCTACCCGCAGACGACGCCCACCTGGGTGCGCGGCATCCTGCAAAACGATTACGACGTGGACCTCTCGAAAATCCATTTCGTCACGTTCAGCGACGGCCACGTCCCCGAGTACAAGGACCCCGCCAACTGCCAGCGCTCGACCTCGGGCAAGAAACTCCTGCAGATGCTGCTCGACGGCGACGTCGACGCCGCGGTGCTCTCCGGCGAGGACCTCAAGCATCCCAGGGTGAAGGGGCTCATCCCCGACCCCGCCGCCGCCGGCAAAGCCTGGCACGCCAAGTACGGCGCGCTGATGGTCAATCACATCATGGTGGTGAAGTCCGGGCTGTCGAAGTCGAACCCCGACGCGGTGCGCGAGATCTACCGCCTGGTCAAGGAAAGCCGCGCGGCCTCCACCGAGCCGGCGCCCAAGGACGGCATCGACAAGCGGCCGATCGGCTACTCGGCCAACAAGCGCAACTTCGAGGTCGCGGCGCAGTACGCGTGGCGGCAGCGCATCACGAACAGGGAACTCAAGCTCGAGGACCTGTTCGACGCCACCACGCGCGCGCTCGACTGAGGCAACCGGGATGATCATCGACTGTCACGGACACTACACCACCGCGCCCAAGCCGCTCAAGGACTGGCGCCAGCGCCAGATCGACGCGCTGAAGGATTCGAGCCTGAACCCCAAGGCGCCGCCGGTCATGAGCGACGACGAAATCCGCGAGAGCCTGGAAACCGCGCAGCTGCAATCCATGCGCGACCGCGGCGTCGATTTCACGATCTTCTCGCCGATCGCCGGCCAGATGGGGCACCACATCGGCAACCGCAACACCAGCGAGACCTGGTCGGCGATCTGCAACGAGCTGATCCACCGCGTGTGCGGGCTGTACCCCGAGAAATTCATCGGCGTCTGCCAGCTGCCGCAGTCGCCCGGGGTCGCGCCCGCCAACTGCATCCCGGAGCTCGAGCGCTGCGTGAAGGAGTACGGCTTCATCGGCTGCAACCTCAATCCCGATCCCTCCGGCGGCTTTTGGACCGATCCCCCGCTCACCGACAAATGGTGGTACCCGCTCTACGAGAAGATGGTGGAACTCGACGTGCCCGCAATGGTGCACGTGAGCGGGTCGTGCAACCCGGCCTTCCATCACACCGGCGCGCACTACATCAACGGCGACACCACGGCGTTCATGCAGTTCCTGACGTCGGACCTGTTCAAGGACTTCCCGACGCTCAAGTTCATCATCCCCCACGGCGGCGGGGCTGTGCCGTATCACTGGGGCCGCTACCAGGGGCTGGCGCAGGACATGAAACGCCCGCCGCTCAAGGAATTGCTGCTGAAGAACGTCTACTTCGACACCTGCGTCTACCACAAGCCGGGCATCGAGCTGCTGTTGAAGGTGATCCCGGCCGACAACATCCTGTTCGCGCAGGAAATCTACGGCGCGGTGAAGGGGGTGAATCCGGAAACCGGCTTCAACTACGACGACACCAAGCGCTACATCGACTCGATCGAGTCGCTGTCCGCGGCCGACCGCGAGAAGATCTTCCACACCAACGTGCGCAAGGTCTACAGCCGCTACGGCGCGCAGGCAGCGGGAAAGCGCAAATGACGCTGCTCGTCACCGAGGAAGACGTCAGGAAACTGCCGCTCTCGATCGAGGCGGCCATCCCGATCATGGAAGAAACGTTCCGCATGCTCGGCGACGCCTCGGTGGACAACGGGCCGCGCCTGCGCATGTCGCTCAGCAACGGCTTCCTGCAGTTCGCCCCCGGCGCGCTGCACGGGAAGAAAGTGGCGGGCTTCAAGCTGTGGGCCAATTTCGGCCGCGGCACCGGCGTGCACAAGGGCAACCCCGGCTCCGACTACCTCTACAGCACGGAGACGGGCGAACTGCTCGCCATCATTCACGCCTACCTGATCGGCAAATACAGGACGAGCGCGCAGACCGCGGTAGCCGTGAAGTACCTGTCGCCGCCCGACGCGAGCCGGATCGGCCTCTACAGCGCGGGCCGCATCGCCGAAGGCCAGCTCGAAGCGGTGTGCAAGGTGCGCCCGATCAAGAGGGTGCGCGTCTACAGCCGCACCGCGAAAGACCGCATCGCCTTCTGCGAGCGCATGTCGAAGCGGCTCGGCGTGGAGGTGATCCCCGCCAACGCGCCCGACGAAGTGCCGAGCGACGCCGACATCATCATCACCGCGAGCACGTCCGAAGTGCCGATCCTCTTCGGCGACTGGATCAAGCGCCCCTGCCTCATCGTCGCCGCCGGGGCGAACCACTGGTACAAGCGCGAGATCGACGAGAAGGTCGTTGCGCGCGCCGACCTGGTCGTGGTCGACGAGAAGGAGCACGCCAAAGTCGAGAGCGGCAACCTGCTCTACGCGATCGCGAAGGGTCTGCTCAACTGGGGCAGCGTCGAGGAGCTGGGCGACGTCGTGAACGGGCGCGTGGCGCTGCCGGACCTGAAGAAGTCGACGATCCTGTTCGGCTCGCACGGGCTCGCGGTCACCGACGTCGCCATGGCAGCCAGGGCCTACGAACTCGCCCGCGCGCAGGGCGTCGGCACTGAAATCCAGATCTAGGGAACGGAGATTCTCTCGAACCCCCTCCAGGCCGCAGCGAGAGGGATTGAAAACGGGCAGCTTATCTCAGCGAGGAGACATGAAAACAGCATTCTACCGGGCAGCAACCGTTCTGACGGCATGGGCAGTGTTCGGCACGGCGGCGAACGCGCAGGATTTCCCGACGAAGCCGGTACGTATCATCGCGTCCCAGGCCGGCAGCAGCGGCGATTTTGTCGCGCGGGTCGTGGCAGAAGGCCTGACGAAGAACCTGGGACAGCAGGTCATCGTCGACAACCGCGGCGGCGGCGTCCTCGCGGGCGAACTCGTCTCCAAATCCCCTCCCGACGGCTACACGTTGCTGCTGTACGGCAACACGCACTGGCTGCTGCCGCTGATGCGCAAGCAGGTACCCTACGACGCGCACCGCGACTTCATCCCCATTTCCACCGCCGCGCGCGGCATCAACATCCTCGTGGTACATCCCTCGTTGCCGGTGAAATCCGTCAAGGAACTGATCGCGCTCGCGCGCGCGCGCCCCGGCCAACTCAACTTCAGCACGGCCGCGCCCGGCACCATGAACCACCTCGCCGCCGAGCTCTTCAAGTTCACGGCGAAGATCGACATCGTTCGCATCGCCTATCGCGGCAGCCCGGCGGCGATGAACGGGGTCATGGTCGGCGAAGCGCAGTTCATGTTCTCGCCCGCCGCGCCGGCGTTGCCCGCCATCAAAGCCGGGAAAGTCCGGCCGCTGGCCGTGGCTTCCGGCGAGAGATCGCCCCGCTACCCGGATCTGCCCACCCTGGCGGAATCGGGCCTGAAGGGAGTCGACGCGGTTTCCATCCATGGCATTTTCGCGCCGGCGAAAACGCCCGATGCGGTCGTGACGCGCCTGAACCAGGAGATCGTCCGCGTGCTGCAGCGAACCGAAATCCAGAGCCGCATGGATGGCATCGGCGTCGAGGCTGCCGGCAGCACGCGCGAGCAGTTCGCCAAACTGATCCAGGATGAAGTTGCCGTCATGGGCAAGGTCATCCGCGAAGCGGGCATACAGGAAAAATGAGGTCCGCGGTAACGATGAACGGAGAAGCGACGATGCGTTCCGGGCACAAGTTTTACTTTGAAATCGTGATCGCCGCCGCCTGCGCGGCGGGCACGGCCGGGCTGGCCGCGGCCGCCGACGTCGACGGCTTCCCGGCCAGGCCCATCCGCATCGTGACGGCGGAAGCCGGCGGCGGCAGCGATTTCGTCACCCGCATCATCGGCCAGGGCCTCTCCGCGAACTGGGGCAGGCCGGTCGTGGTCGACAACCGCGGCGGCGGCATCTTCGCGGGCGAGATCGTCTCGCGCGCGCCGGCCGACGGCTACACGCTGATCTACTACGGCAGCTCGCTGTGGCTGCTGCCGCTGATACGCAAGGACGTCCCCTACGACACGGCGAAGGATTTCACGCCGGTGATACAGGCGGTGAGCACCCCGTCCTTCCTGGTGGTGCACCCCTCGGTGCCCGCGAAATCGGTGAAAGAACTCGTCGCGCTCGCCAAGGCCTCCCCCGGCAAGCTCAACTATGCCTCGGCCGCGCTGGGCACGGCGACCCACATGGCCGCGGAACTGTTCAAGCACCTGACCGGCGCCAGCATCGTGCGGGTCCCCTACAAGGGAACCGGCACCGCCTTGAACGACCTGCTGGGCGGCCAGGTGCAGCTCATGTTCCCGGTGGCAGCTTCCGTCTCGCTGCACGTGAAGTCGGGCAAGCTGCGCGGGCTCGCGGTCACGACGGCGCGGCCGTCCCCGGCGTTTCCCGACCTGCCGACCGTCGCGGCCGCGGGCGTGCCCGGCTACGAGGCGGTGCAGATGTCCGGGCTGTTCGCGCCGGCGAAAACGCCGCGGCCCATCGTCGTCAAGCTGAACCAGGAAATCCGCCGCGTCCTCGGCGAAGCCCAGACCCGGGAGCGCCTGGCGAACACCGGTGCCGAAGTGATCGCAGGCTCTCCCGAGGAATTCGCGTCCAACATCAGGCGGGACGTGACAACGATGAGCAAGATGATTCGCAGCGCCGGGATACGCGAGGAATAGTCGCGAGACCCCGCAAATGGTTGCGCATTCCATGACAGGACAGTTGATGCGCGGCGCCGCCGCGGTCGCGTCGCTCATCCTGGCCGCCGGATCCGCTTGCGGCCAGGGCTTCCCCAACAAGCCGCTGCGCGTCGTCACCAGCGCACCCGGTGGCGGCTCCGACATGGTTTCGCGCCTTCTCGCGCAAGGCCTCACCACCGGGTTGGGACAGCAAGTGCTCGTGGAAAACCGCGGCGGCGGCATCGTGGCCGGAGAAATCGTCGCAAAAGCGCCGCCCGACGGCTACACCCTGCTCTACTACGGAAGCGCGCTGTGGCTGCTGCCCCTCATGCGCAAGGACGTACCCTACGAGCCCCTGCGGGATTTCGTGCCGATCTCGTGGGTCAGCCGTCTGCCGAACGTCCTCGTGGTGCACCCTTCCCTTCCCGCGCAGTCAGTCAAGGCGCTGATCGCGCTCGCCAGGGCGCGGCCGGGCGCGCTCAATTACTCTTCCGGCGGCACGGGGTCGTCAGGACATATCGGTGCCGAACTGTTCAAGCACCTGGCAGGCGTCGACATTGTTCGCATCAATTACAAGGGCCAGGGCCCGGCCACGAACGATGTCGTGTCAGGACAGGTACAGCTCACGTTTGGAACGTCCGGCTCGGTCATGCCTCACGTGAAATCGGGGCGCCTGCGGGCGCTCGCCGTGACCAGCGCGGAACCGTCCGCGCTCGTGCCGGGCCTGCCGACCATCGCCGCAAGCGGCGTGCCCGGCTACGAATCGGAGCAGATGTCCGGCCTCTTCGCCCCGTCGAAGACGCCGGCAGCCGTACTCGCCGTACTCGGCCAGGAAACCGTCCGGGCGCTCAACCGGCAGGAGGTCAGGGACCGCGTGTTCCAGTCGGGGGCCGAAATCGTGGCGAGTTCGCCGGAGCAGTTCGCTGCGAAGATCCGCGAAGAAATCGCGCGAATTGGAAAACTGGTCAAGGCGGTCGGCATCCGAGATGAGTAGACGGGAAGCGCGGGCCGGGTGAAAACTGGCCTGAAAGGAAACTTCGTGAAGCCGAAAGCGTTGCCGGGAGACTGCCAGAAGGCGGCCGCGCGGCCGCTACTGGAAATACGTTCCACCGTTCACCAGGTAGCACTGGCCCGTGACGAAGCCAGCCCCCTCGCTGGCGAGGTAGACGACCAGGGAGACCGCCTCCTCGGGCGTGCCCTTGCGCCGTATCGCCTGACCGGCGCGGATGGGCTTTTCCCTGACGGTCGCCTCGGCCGCGCGCGCGATCTGGCCCGGACCAAAGCAGTTGGCCGTGATGTTGTACTCCCCGAACTCCCGCGCGATCCCGCGCGTGAACCCCACGATGCCGAGCTTCACCATGGCCTTGGCGGCGCCCGCCCCGAGGTAGGGCGCAATGCCCGACGTGTTGATGATGCGCCCCCACCGGCGCTCCATCATCAGGGGCAGGACGTGCCGGCACACGCGATAAGGGCCGGTGAGGTTGACGGCGATGTTGCGGTTCCACGCCTCGTCGCTTTCCCCGAGGAAGGGCTCCTCGCAACGATAACCGGCAAGGTTGACCGCCACGTCCACTCTTCCGAATTCCGCCTTCGCCCCCGCGACGAACGCGGAGACGTCGCTGTCGACCGTGATGTCGCACCGCGCCGCGACGACCCCGGCGCCCAGCGCCCGCGCTTCGTCGGCCACCTGGTCGAGGTCGCTCATCCGGCTGCTCGTGCAAATGGCGAGGTTGGCGCCCTCGCGCGCGAATGCCAGCGCGGCAAGCCGGCCCATGTTGCGGCTCGCGCCCGTCACCAGGACCGTTCTGCCTTTCAATCCCGTGTCCATCATCGCCCCCTGATTTCTTCCGCTTCGCGCATTTTACGGGTGGAACCGCGCCCGGAGAAGGAACAACGTCATGAGTAAGCGCTCGACCGCGACACGGGTCGGACCGGTGATGCGCAAGCTCTCGGCGTACATCGCGGGCGCGCTACGGCGCCCGCTCCACGCCGGCGTCGCCGAGCACGCGAAGCATCATGTGCTGGATACGCTGGCCGCGATGGTTTCCGGCACGACGCTGCCGCCCGGCCGGCAGGCCATTCGCTACGTCCGCGCGCTCGGCGGTGCGCCGGAAGCCACCGTGGTGGGCACCCGCTACCGCACGAATGCCGTCAACGCCGCGCTGGCGAACGGCATGCTGGCGCACGCCGACGAAACGGACGACTCCCATTCGCCGTCGCTGACGCACCCCGGCTGCGGCATCGTCCCGGCCGCGCTGGCGATGGCCGAACGCGAGCGCCGGGGCGGCACGGCGCTGCTCCGCGCGGTCGCGCTGGGTTACGACGTCGGCACCCGCCTGAGCCTGTCGCTCGGCGCGGTGCAATTCGCCGGGCTGGGCCACATGACTCACTGCTTCGGCAATACATTCGGCGCCGCCGCCGCCAGCGCCGCCCTCGCGCGTCTTGACGAGGGCCAGGTCCGGCACGTCCTGTCCTACGCCGCGCAACAGTCCTCCGGGATATCGTCCTACGGCCGCGACCTGGAGCACGTCGAGAAAGCGTTCGATTTCGGCGGCATGCCGGCGCGCAACGGCGTCACGGCCGCCACGCTCGTCGCGTCCGGCTGCACGGCAGTCGACGACGTGTTCTCGGGAGACCGCAACTTCTTTCTCGCCCACGACGAGTCGCACCGGATCGGCCGGCATCCTGATCCGGAATGCCTCGTGCGCGGTCTCGGCAGGCAATGGGAAATCGCCCGCACCAACATCAAGCGCTGGTCGGTGGGGTCGCCGATCCAGGCGCCGCTCGATTCGCTGCTCGAATTGATCCGCGCGGAGCGCTTCGGCCCGCAGGACGTCGAACGCGTCGTGGTTCGCGTGTACTCCGCGGGCGCGCGCATCACCGACAACCGCGACATGCCGGACATCAACATGCAGCACCTGTGCGCGATCATGCTGGCGGACGGCTTCGTCTCGTTCAAAGCCGCGCACGACCCGCGGCGCATGCGGGACCGCCGGATCCTCGACCTGCGGCGGCGCATCCGGGTGATCGCGGACCCGGCGCTGGAGAAGCTGCGCCCCGAGAAGCACGCGATCGTCGAAGTCGAACTCAGGAACGGCCGCCGCCTGCGGCACCACACCCGTGCCGTGCGCGGAACGGCGCAGAATCCGATGACCCGTGCAGAGGTGGCCGAGAAGTGCCTGGACCTGATGGCTCCCGTGCTGGGAGCCAGGCGAGCGCACGCCCTGCGCGATGCGATCTGGAATATCGAGCGACTTGCCGACGCGCGCGCGCTGAGGCCGCTGCTCGCGAGGTAGCTGGCCCTGCATCGCCAACAACAGGCCTTGCTCCCTTTCCCCTTTTCCTCGCCAACACGATATCCGTCAGAATTCCGCGCAGCGCCTCTTCCTGCTGCTGGAAGAGCTTCATCGCCGCCGCCGCGGGAGTCCAGCATTCGGATTCCGCGCCTCGACAAATTGCTGGGACCAGATTGGCGCGGGTAGAATCGTCGGCTCCCGCCCAACCGGAGTTTCCATGTACTACCCCGGCAACTGGATCCACAGCTTTCCCGAGAATTTCCAATGGTCGAACGCCACCCTGATCTGCAAGGGCATGGCGCCGTACGGGGCGGTCGCGCTGGGCGAAATCGACTGGGTGGTGCAGGCGCTGCACAGGCGCGCGAACGAGCCCGAAGCGTGGCACGAGGAATGGTGCCGCGTCGCCGACAAGATCGCGGCGAAGGGCGACGAGGCGGCGAAGGCCGGCAACCAGGCAACGGCGGGCAACTACTACCTGCGCGCCGGGCAGTACTACTACACCGGCGAGCGCATGGTGCCGCCGGGCGAGCGGAAAACCGCGATCTACCGCAAGTCGCTGCACTACTCCCAGGAAGGCCTGAAGCGCCGCCATCCCAACCTGGAAATCGTGGACATCCCCTACGAGAATTCCTCGCTCGCCGCCTACTTCCTCAAGTCGCCGGTCGCGAAAGGCCCCGCGCCCACCGTCGTGCTGTTCAACGGCCTCGACAACTGCAAGGAAATGAACGTGCTGTTCGCGGGCGTCGAGCTCGCGTTCCGCGGCTTCCACACGCTGGCGATCGACGGTCCCGGCCAGGGCGAGTCGCTGCGCCTGCGCGGCCACCACGC
>CAZOQY010000007.1:0-6780 GCA_964581835.1 uncultured Streptomycetaceae bacterium
CGTTTCGCCGTTTCCTCGCTTTTTGCTTTCGCGACGAACAGCTCGCCGTCTTCCGCGAGCAGCAGCCGGTCGGCCACCAGCTTCTTCACCGCCTGCTCGACACGCCGCACGTAACCGGCGTGGTCGCCGTAGCGCTCTTCGAGAGACGGCCGGGGGTCGCCCTTTGCCTCGCGTTCGGCGCGGGTGGCGGCGAACGGCGCGTAACTGCCGTCGCGGTCGCACAACTCGCCCTCGGGGAACGGCGCCTTGTAGAGATTCCAGCCGGTGTGGGTCGCCAGCGGCACGGCGATGTCCGGCAGCAGGATGCCGGCAGTCTCGTTGCCGTCCGCGTCCACTTGCGCCACCAGCGCCCGGTACGGCTTCGTCATGTCCAGCTCCGGCTTGATCCAGTCTTTCAGTACGACAGTCTGGTTCATGCGGCGCGCGACCTGCAGGCCGGGGATCGCGGGGAACTTCAGTTCTTCCGGCGCCACCAGCGTGCCGTCCGCGAGCCGCGGCGTGCGGGAGGCGGGCGGGGCCTTGCCTTCGCTCACCCATTGGTCGAGCGCGACCAGCAGCGCACGCTGCGCCGGCGTCGGGCTGTGCGGGTTGCGCGGGTTGGCGCAGTTGCCGGGCGTGGACCGCATCCAGGCCAGCGCCCCGTGCTGCGTGCCGGCGAAGAGGTAGCCGCGCGCGTTGCGCGGCAGCGCGACGTCGCGGGTGCCGAGCGGATCGGTGACGAGCAGCGACGCGCCTTTCTGCCAGTACTCGGTGGAGGTGTTGGTCTCCATCCACAGCGGGTCGAAGCCGTCGTTGCGGAACAGGCCGCCGGTTTTCCCGGTCACCGGGTCGGTCATGCGCGCGGTGGAGAAGGGAAAGGCGTTTTCCGGGAACGCGCGATCCTCGTGCTGGGTGCTGGTGCGCGAGGGCTGGCCGAACTCGGCGTTGAGGAAGGCGCCGCCGGCGCCGGCGGTGTGCGCGAGTATGCCGTCGAACACCTTGCGTGCGGACTCGTCCTGGTTGAAGCCCTGCGCCACGTGATCGCGCAGGTAGCGACCGGAGAGCGAGCTGCCGAACGCGAGGGCCGCCCGGATTCCCGGACGGGCCGGGTTCTCGACCGCTTTCGAGTCCGCCACGTCGTAGCGCAGGAACGAGACGAGATCGCGCGTCGCGGCGAACCCGATGCCGAGCACGCGCGGGTTCGTGGCGGGGTAGTGGAACTCGTAGATCGAGCCGGGCACGGGCTTCGTGCCTTGCGGCAGCAGACGGATCTCCCGCGGATTCACGTAGGCCCAGCCGTCGGCCGGGATCTCCTGCCGTGGATCGGCCTCGTTGCGCCGCACGGTGAGTTTCGCCCGGGCCGGGTCGAGGCTTGCCGCCTCGTGTGTCAGGCGGAAAGTTTCGCGCTGCGCGCCGCGGGTGCCGCTCTGCAGTTCGTCGCGGATGACCCGCACGATCGGCTTGCCGCCGTCGGTGGCGATGACGGGCTTCATGCCCATGCCGGCGTTCGAGCGCGGCGCCTCGGGATCCCAGCCGCTCCAGACCATGGTGTAGCCCATGCGGAAAAAGAGCCCGTTGCCCGCGTCCTGCGCGGTGCGCGGGTCGCTGGCGCCGGCGGGCGAGGCGAGGCGGGCGTCGGTCAGCCGCCAGTGCAGGTTCTTGCGCCCGCGGTTGGTGACGTCGAAGAGGATCTTGCGGTTGCCGCGCGCGGCGTCCGCGGGGCGCAGCATGAAGAAATCCACTTCGTACTCGACGCGCCCCGCGGCGTTGCGCGGCGCCTTGTCGAGATTGACGATGACCTGGTTGCGCGGGTCGGCGGGGTCGAGCTCGCCCTTGTAAGTGCCGCGCACGCGCTCGTAGGCGCCGGCGTCGCCGAAGGCGTGGCCTTCCGCGAACGACTCGACGGCGGCGACGTTGATTTCGGTCAACCGCGCATGCGTCGACGGCGCGGCGAGAACGAGCGCGCACAACGCAGCGCGCGTGAACAGGCTTCGCTTCATGGACGGCTCCTCCGGTTCGGGCGGCACGGCGTCAGGTTTTTTATTCGTGCCGGCAATGCTGAGACGCTTGCGTCCTCGTGAGGTTATCTTACCGCAGGGCGCCGTGCGAGAATGCGCGCTGTCCGAAACAGGGGAGAGCCGCACCGTGGGACGTCTCACAGTCTGGATCGTGGTCGCCTGGATCACGCCGGCCGCGATTGCCGGCGCGGCCGGCTGGAAGGGCGTCTGGGGTTCGGGCAGCGCTTTCGGCGACTACCTCATGCCGTTCCCGGTCGCGGGCGGCATGCTGCACGTGCTGACGCTGGTCCCGGTGTCCGTCCTGCTGGCGACGCGGGATCAGTGGCCGGCGTGGTTCGCCGGCCTCCAGCGCGGCCTGCTGCTCGCGCTGTCGCTCGCGGGCGTGGTGCTGCTGCTCGACGTCCGCGACCTGTACCTCGCCGCGACCACGGACGCCGTGTTGCACGGCGGCCTGCCGTGGGAGGAGAATCCGCTCGGCCTCTTTCTCCTGACCGACAGCCTGCTCGCCCAGCTGTTCGTCGGGTGGTACGGCGGGCGCTTCCCGGACGGCGCGCGGGAATGGCTGCTGTCGCTGGCGGTCGTGGCCGCGGCGCCCGCGCTCGCCGCCCTGGCCATGCTGAACGTGATGAATGCGGGACCCGGCCGCGATCAGCCGTTCATGCCCGGCGCCGCCGGGATCCTGACGCCCGAGAGAAACGAGACGGTGAACGTCTACACGCGCCTGCCCGTGCACGCGCCCGAATTCCGCCAGGCGGCGGAGCAGTACGTGGCGCAGTGGCATCCGAACCAGAGCGTCAATTCCGAGGATGTGGCCGTGCGCTTCTTCACGAGCCTGGAGGCGGCGAGGACCGGCGCGCGAACCGGCGCGGCGATCACCTACTGCCTGTACGAGGACGGCGCGCCCGCGCAATGGCTGCCTGCCGACGGCGACTGCTTCTCGCACCACGAGAATTTCACGGAGCGCGTGCAGCGTTTGATCGAGGCGCAGGACCGCAGGCTGCCCGTGGATGTTCGCGTCCATCTCGCGCGTTTCGAAGCCTGCAAGGGCGCGACTTTGCCGACGGGGCCGCAGGCCGACGGGTATGCGACCCATCAGTGCCTCAGAATCGAGGAGCGCCGCCAGGAAATGCTGAAGAAGTTCGGCGACGATCCGGCCGTCGCGGAGGCGCTGCGCGCGCCTTGATGGCAGAGTCGGGCGGCTAGAGGCCGTCTCAAGAATGCTCAAAACCCAATCGGCCACAGAGAGTACAGAAAACACAGAGGGAGCCCCGGTTTTCAGGCCTGGGTTCTTCTCTGTGAACTCTGTGTTCTCTGTGGCTAAACGGGGTTGTTGAGACAGGTTCTAGTAACCACGGCCGGACCGCCCGCCGTCGACCGTCAGCACGGTGCCGGAGATGTACGAGGCGCGGCCGGAAGCGAGGAACACGATCGCGCTGGCGACCTCGTCCACCGCGGCAAGCCGCCCGAAGGGATAATCCTTCGTGAGCTCGCGCCAGCGCTCGGGGTCGCCGAGTTCCTTCTTCGCGCGCTCCTTCCAGCGTACCGTCTGGCGTTCGGTCTCGGTCGCGGCGGGATTCAAGCCCACGACGCGCACTCCGTGCTCCGGCCCCTCGGTGCCGAGCGCGCGCGACATCGCGATCAGCGCCGCATTGGCCATGCTCCCCGAGATGTAGCCGGCACTGGGGCGGTCGCCCGAGCCGCCGATGACGTTGACTATGACGCCCGACTTGCGCGCGCACATGGCGCCGTAGACTTCGCGCGCCATGTTCATGAAGCCGAACAGTTTGAGTCCCCACGAAGCCCGTATCGCCGCGTCGTCCATGGCGGCGAGCGAGCCGCGCGGGATCGAGCCGGCGTTGTTGACGAGAATGTCCACGCCGGAGAGCCGGCGCGCGACGTCCGTCGCGGTCGCCGCGTCCGACAGGTCGGCGGCGTGGCAGGTCACCTCGATCCTGTGCGCGGCCGCGATCTTCGCGCGCGCGGCCTCGAGGTTCTCCGGTTTGCGCGAGACGAGATGCAGGTGGCAGCCTTCCTCGGCGAGCAGTTGCGCGACGCCGAAGCCGATGCCGCGCGAGCCGCCGGTGACGAGCGCGGTCTTGCCGCGCATGCGCAGGTCCATGCTTTACTGCTTCAGCAGGCCGACGTCGTCGAGAACCGCGCGCACCTGCACCGAGAGGTCGTCCCAGTACTTGCGCGTGTCGCGACCGTTCAGGTAGTGCCCTACCCACAGGTTGCGATCGAGGTCCGCGCGCCAGCTCTCGTCCTTGTCGAGCGCCGAGTACACGCCTTCCCAGTAGGCGATTTGGGCCGGCTGCATGCCCCGGGGGCCGATCAGGCCGCGGTAGTTCGAGAACGTGCCTTCCACACCCTGTTCCTTCCATGTCGGCACGTCGGCGAACACGCCGCCGAGCCGGCGCGGCGAGGAGACGCCGACCACGCGCACCGTTCCCGCCTTCAGCTGCGTCACCGCCACCGACACGCTGGAGGATACGATGTCTACGTGGCCGCCCAGCATCGCGGTGACCGCCTTGCTGGCGGAGTCGTACACCACGGTGCGCACCTTCTTCACGTCCACCCCGGCCGCCTTCAGCACCAGGCCGGCGGCGATGTGGTTCGCGCCGCCCGCCACCGAGGAAAACGACAGGCTCAGCGACCCCGGGTCCTTGCGCATGCGCTCGATGAGGTCGCGGCCGTCCTTGATGGGGGAGTCCGCTTTCACCAGCAGCGCGATGTACTCGTCGAACAGCAGGCATACCGCGCTGAAGTCGCGGTAGCTAAACTTGCTGGTGCCGGTCAGGTGGCCGGCCGACAGGTTGAGGTTGGCGACCATGAGGTAGTGGCCGTCGCCGGCATGCTGGTTGAGATAGCTCCACGCCACCGAGTTGCCGCCGCCGGGCTTGTTGAGCACGTTGACCGGCACCTCGACCATGCGCTTCTCCTGCACGGTTTTCGCGATGGTCCGCAGCATGCGGTCGACGCTGTTGCCGGCTGCGGAACCCGAGATCAGTTCCACCACCCGGTCTGGCTTCCACGCCTGGGCGGCGGCCGGGGCGGGCGCCAGCAGAATCGACAGCGGCAGGAACAGGACGGCGGCGAAGCGACGGGCGTGCAAAAGGCGGTTGCGGTTGATCATCGGGGCTCCTCCTGGGATAGACGAGGTCGGCGGGTTCTTGTTTGACCGAAGTATCGCGCCAAATGCGGGCGGCGGCCAGATGGCTGTAACCACTTTGTGGACCTCGACCGGCGGACGAAGGGCAGGCCAGGTCAGCCGGCGAGCGCTTTCTCCACCTGCGGCGCGAAGTGCAGGGCCTCGGAGACGGCGGTCTCGAACGCGGGCAGCGCCCAGTTGTCCTGCTCGACGAAGAACACGCGGCCGCGGAACGGCTTGCGCAGTCGTTCCGGCAGGCCGTCCGCGATCTGGCCTGCCGCCGCCACCGGCAGCGGGTGGCCCCAGCGCGCGACGCGGATGTCCTCGACGTCGGCGGGCGAGCGCGCGACGAGCGGCAGGATCTCCCGCTCGATCTGCGCCGCGAACTCGGCGCGGAACTTCGTGACCGATTCGTCCGCGAGGATCAGGCCGCGCCCGCCCTCGTGCGGAATCGCGCGGTAGAGCGTCAGCACGGTGCGGCTACCGTTGGGTCGGGCCCAGGTCGCGAGCACGGCGTCGGTGGCGCCCTGGCGCGCCGCGGCCGCCGGCAGGTCGTTGCCGACACGGCCTTCGCCGAGCAGGAACAGGCCGTAGAAATCCTCCTTTACCGGCCGCTTCAGCAGCACGTTGGCGACGAGGTAGGCGTGGTAGCGCAGCCGCCGGATCGCCGTGACGCGCTCGCTCTCGATCTCGTGCAGCATCCTCGCCGCGGCGAACTTGGGGCAGGCGAGCACGGCCGCGTGCGCGAGCAGCGAGCGCACCTCGCCGCGCTCGTTCTCGTACGTCACCTGAACGCCGTCGTCGCGCACGCGCACGTCGAACGCCACCGCGCCGGCGCGCAGGCTCTCGCGCGGCAGTTCCCGGGAAAGCCGTTTCACCAGCGTTTCGGCGACCGCCGCGTTGCCGCCCGGGCACACCAGGATGGGCTCGAGCTCGGCAGTATAGAAGTTGAGCCCGCATGCGGCCGAGAGCACGCGCGCGCTGGCGCCAAAGGACGACCAGCAGTAATGCTCGATCGCGGTCTCGATGTGGGGGTGCAGTCGCCCGCCCGCGATTTTTTCCAGGTGCCCGGTGAAGGTTTCCCGGTCGAGGACATCGATTTTCCGCCGCAGCGCCGCGTCGTGCACCGGGATCTCGGGAAAGAAGCGGCCGTTCTTCTCCTCCAGCACGTCGCGGAAGTAGCCGCGCAGCCGGTCGAACTGCGGCTTCGCCCGCGGCGCGGTGCTGCCCTCCCAGAACCCGGCGTGGCGCCGGCCGTCCAGGATCACCGGGTCCGGCGCATCGTGCTCGCGGCACAGCGCGGCGAGGCCCAGTTCGCGGAACAGTCCGTCGATCGGCGAGCCTGCATCCGGCTTCAGCAGGTACGCGGCGCCGATCGAGTAGTCGACTCCCCGCCAGGATTCACCGCGGGAATTGCCGCCGAAGCGGGGCGCGCGCTCGAGCACCACCGGCCGGTGCGCGCGCAGTTTCCACGCGCTGACGAGACCGGAGAGGCCGCCGCCGACGATGACGAGCGGCACTTTCTCCTGCGGCGCCGGCAGCTCGCCCTTGTCCCGGAGATAGGCTTCCTTGTCCCAGAGTATGCGGTGGGCGCGGCCGGGGTTGTCGCCGCCGTACTGCGCGGGTCCCGTTTCC
>CAZOQY010000007.1:6880-10059 GCA_964581835.1 uncultured Streptomycetaceae bacterium
GTCGCGGGTCACTCGGTCGGACCGCGGTAGGTGCAGGATTGTCCCAGCGAATCGCGGCGGACCGTGACGCTGGCCAGCCCGCCGAATCGCGGCGCGAGCCGGCCCCAGATCCAGAGACAGAGATTCTCCAGGCTGGGCGAGTGCAGGCCGGGTATCTCGTTCAACAGCGCGTGATCGAGGCGCGCGCGCAGACCGAGGCAGGCGCGCTCGAGGCGAGCGAAATCGGCGACGAATCCCGACGGCGGCCGCGGCCCGCCACGCAGCGCGATCGCGGCGCGGAACGAATGTCCGTGCACGCCGCGGTAGCGGTGGCCGCGCGGCATGCCGGCGAACCGGTGCGCCGCGTCGAAGCCGAACTCGTAGCATATTTCCATCGACGGGGCGGCCGCTTCGTTGGTCTTCCTGCGGGTCTTACTGCGCGTGCGTTTCATCAAGGCAATCCAATCAGTTTGTGGGCCTGCAGCGACAGCCGCCAGCGCGGATGCCGCAGGCAGTAGGCGGCGGCGAGCCGCGTGTTCTCGGCGCGGCGCGGGCCGTCCATCGGCTGCAGGAAGAAGTGATCGAAATCGAGCGCCTCGTAGCGCGCCGGCTCGGCGCCGGGCTGCGGGTAGACCAGCTTGAGCTCGTCGCCGCGCGGCAGGCGCAAGGGCGCGCCCGCTTTCGGGCTGACGCAGGTCCAGTCGATGCCGCGCGGCGCGGGCAGGGTGCCGTTGGTTTCGATCGCGACGCGGAAGCCCCGGTCGTGCAGCGCGGCGAGCAGCGGCGGGTCGAGCTGCAGCAACGGCTCGCCGCCGGTGCAGACGACGAACCGGGAAGCGCGCTCGGCGGCCGTGCGTTCCGGCCATTTCGTCAGCACCGCTTTCGCCAGCGCGGCGGCGGAGCGGAATTTTCCGCCGTCCGCGCCGCCGGTGCCGACGAAGTCCGTGTCGCAAAAGCGGCAGACAGCGGTTGCGCGGTCCTTCTCGCGGCCCGACCACAGGTTGCAGCCGGCGAAGCGCAGAAACACCGCGGGCGTGCCGGCGTTGGCGCCTTCGCCCTGCAGCGTGTAGAAGATTTCCTTGACCGAGTACACCCGCGCGCCTCCCGCCTGGCCGGCGCTCATTCGACCTTGATGTTGGCCGCCTTGATGACTTTCGCCCACTTGGCGATGTCGGCCTGGATGTAAGCGCGGAATTCCTCGGGCCCCATCAGCGCCGGCTCGGCGCCCTGGGAGGCGAGGAACTGGCGGAAGTCCTCGCTGTTGACGATGGCGGTGATCTCGGCGAGCAGGCGCTTGACGACGGCCGCCGGCGTCTTCGCCGGCGCGACCACGCCGCTCCACGAGTTGACCTCGAAGCCGGGCAGGCCCTGCTCGACGAAGGTCGGCAGCTCCGGCATCTGCGGCGAGCGCTGCAGGGACGCCAGCCCGAGCGCGCGCACTTTCCCCGACTTGATGAGCCCGGTGAGCGCGGTCAGCCCGGTGCAGAACATCTGCACCTGCCCGCCGACGACGTCGATCGTCGCCACGCCCGCGCCCTTGTACGGCACGTGGGTCATGTCGATGCCGGCCTGGAGCTTGAACAACTCGCTGCACAGGTGCGGCGTGCCGCCGGTGCCGGACGAGGCGAAGTTGATCTGGCCGGGCTTCGCCTTCGCCAGCGCGATCAGTTCCTTCACGCTCTTCGCCGGGAAGCCGAGGTTGACCACCATCGCGTAGGGAATGGCGGCGACGCGGGCGACGTGCGCGAAATCGCGCACCGAATCGAAGCCCAGCTTCGGATACACGCTCGGGCCGAGCGACAGGGGGCTGGCGACGGCAACGAGCAGCGTGTAGCCGTCGGGCTGCGCTTTCGCGACCAGTTCGGAACCCAACGTGCCGCTCGCGCCCGGCCGGTTGTCGACCACGACCTGCTGGCCGAGGCGGGCGGACAGGCGCACGGCCAGCGCGCGGCCGAGGATGTCGTTGGTGCTGGCGCCCGGCGGGTAGGGCACCACGAGCCGGATCGGGCGCTCGGGGTAGGCCGCCGCGCAGGCGCCGGCGAAAGCGAGGAGCGCGAATGCCGGCGCAAGCCGGGTAAGCACAAGTGCGCGTCCCGTCATGCGTTACTCCCTGGTGCGTACCAGCACGACGAGTACTGTCGAGAATGTCCGCTTCATGCCGTTTTTCCTTCTGAATATGCTTCGTGCGTGCTGTTATCATACACGCGCTTCCCGGAAAATTTTTCGATGGCTTGCGCGATGAAAACGAGATTGACGGTGCTGGTTTCGGTCTTTGCCGCGATGCTGGCGGCCGGCGCTTGCCTGGCGCAGGACTACCCCTCGCGCCCGGTGCGCATCATCGTCGGCTTCGGCGCGGGCGGTCCCGACACCACCGCGCGCATCCTGGCGCAGGAATTGACCGCGCGCATGGGCCAGACGTTCGTCGTCGACAACCGGCCGGGCGCGAGCGGGATCATCGGCGCCGACCTCGTGGCGAAGGCCGCGCCCGACGGCCATACGCTGCTGGTCACGTCCTCCTCGTTCGCGCTGAACCCCGCCATTCACCGCAAGCTGCCGTTCGATCCCCTGCGGGATTTCACGCCGGTATCGCAACTCTGCGCCAGCGAGGGTTACATCCTCGCGGTGCACCCGTCGGTGCCGGCGAAAGACGCGAAGGAGTTGATCGCGCTGGCGAAGAAGCCGGGCAGCCGGATCGCGTATGCGTCGAACGGCATCGGCAACGTCAGTCACCTGGTGACGGCGGTGTTCAACGCGCGCGCCGGTATGAGCATGACGCACGTGCCGTACAAGGGCGCGGGCGCGGCGATCGGCGCGCTGATGGCGGGGGAGGTCCAGGTCATGTTCGTGACGCCGACGCTGGGCGTGCCGGCGATCCGGTCCGGCAAGATCCGCGCGCTCGGCTACGACAACCCGAAGCGCGCGCCGTTCCTGCCCGAGGTGCCGACGCTCGCGGAAGCAGGCGCGCCGTTCTCGGGCATCGACGGCAGTTGGCACGGTCTGCTCGCGCCGGCGAAGACGCCGCCCGCCATCGTCGCGCGGCTGGAAGGCGAGGTGCGCCGCGTGCTCGCCGTCCCGGAGGTGCGCGAGCGCTTCGTCAAGCTCGGGCTGGTTCCCGTCGGCGGTTCCGCCGCCGAGTTCAAGGTCTTCCTCGCCGCCAATATCAAGCGGTTCGGCGAGGCGGCGAAGCTCGCGGGACTCGA
>CAZOQY010000007.1:10159-12828 GCA_964581835.1 uncultured Streptomycetaceae bacterium
GGCAGCCGCGCCTCCGCCCGCTTCATGTAGTCGATGAAGATCGCGGCGAGGTCCGCTTCGCGCGCGTCCCATTCCGCGCGCGGCGCGACGTCGAGGTCGTAGTGCTTCGTGATCAGCGGGTGCACTTCCGCGTCCGCCATCAGCCGTCCCAGGTTCTCGGCGGCGCTCTTCAGGTGGGAGAGGTCGTTGCCCGGCACGATGCAGGCCGGCGCCTTGATCGAGCGGATCTCGGCCTCGGTCGCGCCGATCACCGGCTTTTCCGCGCCCTCGAGGAAGTTGCGGTTCCAGGCCGACATCACCTCGATGAAGCGCGCCGGATCCATCTTCATCAGCCGTTCCCGGTTCCCGGGACGGTCGCGGATGCGCTCGGCGAATTCCTCGGTCGCGCAGATGGCGGCCATGCCGCCCCTGCGGGCGGCGTCGATGTACTGGCCGTAGTAGCGCTGCGCCAGCCGTTTCGCGGCGGCGAGCCCGCCGGTCACGCGCCACAGCAGGAGTCCCCGCACGGCCTGCGGATGACGCAGGGCGACGAGCAGCGCGAGCCGGCAGCCCGACGAGCTGCCGCCGACCCACGCGGGCAGCGCGTTCTGTTGCCGCAGCAGTTCGTTGAGGTCGTCGGCCCACATGTCGTTCTCGGATCCCGGGCCCTCGACCGAGACGTCGGACGAGCCGCAGTTGCGCCGGTCGTGGACCAGCACGCGATGGCCGGCCGCGGCGATCCGCTTCGCCAGGGACTCGACGCCCTCGATCGCGCGGCGCCCGCCCGGCGACAGCGCGACCCAGGCGCCGTGATTTCCGATGACTTCATAGTGCAGAGTCGCACCGCGTACTGTTGCTTCAGGCATGGAATCCTCCTTGAATATCAGGCGCCGCGCCGGCCATGCGCCAGCCGTTGCGGCCGGCCGTCTTGGCGGCGTACATCGCCGCGTCGGCGCGTTTCAGCAGCCGCGCGCGGTCGTTGGCGTGCTCGGGAAAGAAAGCGACCCCCACGCTCACGCTCACCCGGGCCGGGCCCGTGGCGAGCTCGACCGGCTGCGCCACGGCCGCGACGATCTTGTCCGCGACGACCGCCGCCGCCGCGCTGTCGTGCAGGTCCTCCAGCACCACGATGAACTCGTCGCCGCCCAGGCGCGCGATGGTGTCGGTGCCGCGCACGCAGTCGTTCAGGCGCCCGGCGATGGCGATCAGCAGTTCGTCGCCCGCATCGTGGCCGTGCGCGTCGTTGACGGTCTTGAAACCGTCGATGTCGACCAGCAGCAAACCCACCCCGACGCCGCCGCGGCGCGCGCGCGCGATGGCATGCTCGATGCGGTCATCCAGCAGCAGCCGGTTGGCGAGGCCGGTAAGGTGATCGTGGTGCGCGAGGTGCTGCAGTTCGCGCTCTTTCTCCCGCAACAGCGCGTTGGCTTGCGCCAGTTCGCCGGTGCGTTCCGTCACCCGCGATTCCAGTTCCTGCTCCGATCGCACCAGCGTCTTCACCATTTCCTGCTGGGCGTCCAGCGCCTCCCGGGTCGCGCGCTCCTTTTCCCGCCGCAGCGCGTTGATGCGGTCGGCGAGCGCAAACGACAACAGCAGGACTTCGAGCGCCGAGCCGATCTGCATCGAGTAGGTGGTCAGCACGGTGGTGGGCAGCCAGCCGAAATTGCGCAGCGCGAGCGTCGCCACGCCCGCGAGCAGCAGCGTCCACGCGAGCAGGAAGTAGCGCGCGGCCGGGTGGCCTTTGAGGTGACAGTAGAGCGCGATGCCCACGGCGGCGGCGGAGAAGCCCAGGCCAATGACGGAGGTGAGCATCGCCGCGAACCGGTACGACGCCACGGCGGGCGACAGCGCGGACAGCAGGAACAGCACCGCCATCACCAGGATGGCGAAGTCGAGCTGGGGAAACTGGCGTCGCGTGTCGAGGAAGGCGCGCGTGAACAGGGCGCCGAAGAACCCCACCGCCGACATGCCCGAAGGCAGGGCCACGTTGCCCCACGCCGGCCAGTCTGGCCACAGGAACTGGCTGCCGAAGCCGTTGTGCGAGGCCATGCCGACCGCCATGGCGGCGACGAACGCGACGTAGTAGAGGAACACGGTGTCGCGCAACGCCAGGAACAGCAGCAGGTTGTAGAGCAGCAGCCCGAGCAGCATGCCGTAGTAGACGGACAGCAGCGAGTAGTTGTGCTGGTCGTTGCGGTTCAGGGCGTCCGGCTGCCACAGCGTCGCGGGAATGGTGAGATTGCCGGCCGATTCGACGCGCAGGTACAGGACCTGCTCCGTGCCGGGCTTCAGCTCGAGCGGGAACACGAGGTGCCGGTGCGTGTAGGGGCGCTCGCGGAACGGCAGCAGGTCGCCCGAAACCTGCCGGTCGAAGCCGCCGCCGGCGCGCGGCAGGTAGAGTTCGACCCGGTCGAGCGACGAGTAGGCGATTTCCAGCATCCAGTGCTCGAGTTCGCCTGGCGGCAGCCGCAGTGGCAGCGCCAGCCAGTAAGCCGAGCTCGAATAGCCGAAATTGATGTCGCCGGTGCGCGGGCGGGCGGGCTGGAAGCGGGCGGCGGCGGGCCCCGCCACTTCCTCGATCGTCAGGCCGTGTGAGGGATCCTCGAGGTACAGCAGGACCTGGGAGAGCGGGTAGGCGGGCACGGCGCCGTCGAGCGTGAGGGTGGCGCGGGCCGCGAACGGGCACAGCA
>CAZOQY010000007.1:12928-18146 GCA_964581835.1 uncultured Streptomycetaceae bacterium
GCTAGCCGCGGCCAACGAAAGGCATCTTGTTGGCCATGATGATCATGTTGAACACGTTCACGTCGAGCGGCAGGCTCGCCATGAACACGACCGCGTTGCCGACGTGCGCGGGGTCCATGCGCGGCTCGGGCGCCGTCGTGCCGTTCGCCTGCCTGACGCCCTGCGCCATGCGTTCGGTCATCGGCGAAACGGCGTTGCCGATATCCACCTGGCCGCAGGCGATGTCGTACGGGCGTCCGTCGAGGGAAATGGTCTTGGTGAGCCCCGTCACGCCGTGCTTGGTCGCGGTGTAGGGCGCGGAACCCGGCCGCGGCGTGTGCGCGGAGATCGAGCCGTTGTTGATGATGCGCCCGCCGCGCGGATCCTGGTCCTTCATCATGCGGAAGGCCGCCTGCGCGCACAGGAACATGCCGGTGAGATTGACGTCCACCACCGATTGCCATTTCTCGAACGGCAGGTCCTCGAAAGCGACGCCCGGCGCGTTGCCGCCGGCGTTGTTGAACAGCACGTCGAGGCGGCCGAATTTCGCCTTGATGCCGGCGAACAGCGCCGCCACCTGGTCCGGCTTGCCGACGTCGGTCGGCGCCACCAGCGTATTGACGCCGCCCGCGCCGGCTTCCTTCACCGTCTGCTCCAGCATCTCCCTGCGTCGTCCCGCGAGCGCGACGCGGTAGCCGTCCTTGAGCAGCGCCAGCGCAACCGCCTTGCCGACGCCGGTGCCCGCGCCGGTCACGAGTGCCGTCCTGTTTGCCGATGCCATGAAACGAGTCTCCTGCGAAAGAAGAGGGTGCATGTTACGCCGCGGTGGCGGTACCCGGCCACCTTGTACAATCGGCCGTTCGCGGATTCTTCCGGAGACCACATTGTGACGCAAGCCCGGCCGCCCGAGGGCCACCTCAGCCCCGAAACCGTTCTGGCCCAGATGAAGCAGAACGGCGTCACGCACGTCGTGTGGCCGCCCGACCGCGAGACCAGCTGGCGGTTCGTCCTGATGAAAGCGGAGCCGTCTTTGTCGCTCGTCGGCGTCAACCGCGAAGGCTTGGCGTTTTCGGCCGCCGCCGGCCTCTTTATCGGCGGCAAGCTGCCGCCGACCCTGATACAGAACACGGGGCTGATGGAATCGGGCGACTCGCTGCGCGGCTGGGCGCAGGTCATCGCCGACACAGGAAGGAGTTCGGCATTGCCTCCTGAAGACGAGTCGAAAGGCGAAAGACGGAAAGCGAGCGAAGCATGACGATTTCATCATCCCGCCCCAGCGGGGCGGGGGCAGACTTCCGCCTTCCGCCTTTCGCCTTCCGACTTTCCGCGTAAGCGGCCATGCAGCTGCTGGAAGTCATTCTGTTCCTGATGCTGTGCGCGGTGGCGCTGGGCTGGGTCGCGCGCCATTTCCGCTTTCCCTTCCCGATCGCGCTGGTGATCGGCGGCGGCGCGCTGGGCTTCGTGCCGCAGCTGCCGCAGTTGCCGTTCGATCCGCAGTTCATCCTGGTGCTGGTGCTGCCGCCCATCCTCTACCAGGCGGCGCTGCTCACGTCGTGGCGCGATTTCAGGGCCAGCATCCGGCCCATCGGCCTGCTCGCCATCGGGCTCGTCATCGCGACGACGCTGGCGGTCGGCGGCGCGTTGAAGTTCCTCGTGCCGGACATTCCTTGGGCCGCCGCCTTCGTGCTGGGCGCCATCGTCTCGCCGCCCGACGCGGTGGCGGCCACCGCGATCCTGTCGCGGCTCAATATCCCGCGCCGCGTGGTGACGGTGCTGGAGGGCGAGAGCCTGGTGAACGACGCCTCCGGGCTGGTGCTCTACAAGTTCGCCGTCGCGGCGGTGCTGACCGGCGCGTTCTCGCTCGTGGACGCGAGCGTCCAGTTCGTCGGCGTGTCGGTGGGCGGCATCGTCATCGGCGCCCTGCTCGGGCTGCTTTTCGTCTTCATCCACCGTCATCTCGGCGACACGTTCATCGAGGTGCTGACCTCGCTGCTGGTGCCGTACATCGCGTACATCGCGGCGGAGTCCCTGCACGCCTCGGGCGTGCTCGCCGTGGTCGTGGCCGGGCTGGTGCGCGGGCGCCATTCCCCCGAGATCGTCTCGGCCGAGATGCGCATCATGGCGCGCGCGGCGTGGAACCTGCTGGTGTTCCTGCTGAACAGCCTGGTCTTCATCCTGATCGGCATCCAGCTCTCCGGCGTCACCGACAGCCTGGCCGGCTACACGTCCGGGCAGCTGTTCCTGTACGGCACGCTCGTCACCGCGGTGGCGATCCTCGTGCGCTTCGCCTGGATCTACCTCGCGACCTACCTGCCGCGCCTGCTGAGCCAATCGGCCCGCCGCCAGCCCGCGCCGCCCGAGGCGGAGGTGTTCATCATGAGCTGGTGCGGCATGCGCGGCATCGTGTCGCTCGCCGCCGCGCTCGCGCTGCCGCTCACGCTGGCCGACGGCAGCCCGTTTCCCCAGCGCGACCTCATCATCTTTCTCACATTCGTGGTGATCGCCGCCACGCTGGTGGTGCAGGGCCTGACGCTCGCGCCGCTGATCCGCCGGCTGCGCGTCGGCACCGACTGGAGCGGGCAGGAGGAGGAGCAGCATGCCAAGCTCGCGCTCACCAAGGCGGCGCTCTCCGCCATCGACGAGCTGGCGGCGAAAGAAGGCATCGCGGAGGCGACGGCCGAGCGCATCCGCGCGGAGTTCGCGGAGAAGGTCACGCTGGCGCTCCCGGTCGGGCACGTCGTGAGCGATGCGCGCGCCGATCCCGCCGGGCGGCTGCGGCGCGCCGCGATCCAGGCCGAACGGCGCGAGCTGATCCGCATCTGGCGCGAGAACCAGATCAGCGACGACGTGCTGCACCACCTCGAGGAAGACCTCGACTACCAGGAGTCGAGACTTTAAGGCGAAAGTCGAAAGGCGAAAGCCGAAAGTAGCAGGGCGAAGAGCGACGAGGGGATTTTTACCCTTCCGCCTTCCGCCTTTCGCCTTTCGCCTTGAGGTCGGCCGAGACTTCGAGGACGACCTGGATGCCGCGCGCGATGTCCTCGAGCGCAATCGCCGGCGCGCCCGGCGCCGCCTGCTCCGGCAGGCACGGCACGTGCAGGAAGCCGGCGCGGAACGAAGGCTTGCGCGCCGCGGCGAGGCGCATCAGCCCGTAGAAGACATGGTTGCAGACGAACGTGCCGGCGCTCATGGACAGTTGCGCCGGCAGTTCCGCCGCGTGCAGCGCGGCGACGGCGGCCCGCACCGGCAGCGTGGCGAGGCAGGCCGCGGGGCCGTCCGCCGCGATGGGCGCGTCCGCCGGCTGCGCGCCGTCGTTGTCGGGAATGCGCGCGTCCTGGAGATTGACCGCGACCCGCTCGACGCAAAGCGCCGCGCGCTCGCCCGCCTGGCCCACGCACAGCACGAGGTCCGGCCGCGCGCGATCGATCGCGGCTTCGAGCGCGGGCATGGCGCGCGCGTAGGAGACCGGCAGCTCCGCCGTGACGATTTCCAGCGGCCCGATGCGCGGCGGCAGCCGGCGCACCGCCTCGAGCGAGGCGTTGATCCGTTCGCCGCCGAAGGGCTCGAAACCGGTCACGAGAGCTTTCACGGAGGGATGAGGGCGGAGGGATGAGGGATGAGGAGAATTTTAGGGCAAAATGACGCCGAGACATTTCATGGGGAGGAAATCGTGACCAATGAAGCCGCCCTGCGCCGCGACGTGGCGCTCGCCAACCGCATCATCGAACGCTTCGGGCTGTCCAACGCGTTCGGCCACGTGAGCGCGCGCATCCCGGGCACGAACACGTTCTACATCTCGACCCGCCGCAGCCCGGGCCTCGCCGACGAGGACCACCTGCTGGTGATCGACAACGACGGCAAGGTGCTGTCCGGCGACGGCACGCCGAACAGCGAGTTCTGGATCCACGCACGCATCTACGCGGCGCGGCCGGACGTGGGCGCGGTGGTGCACGCGCATCCGCCGGCGTGCATCTCGTTGACGCAGCTGGGCGAGCCGCACCGCGTCGTGCACAACCAGGGCGCCGCCTTCCCGGACGTGCCCGAGTACGGGCGCATCGGCCTGATCCGCTCGCGCGAACTGGGCGACGAGGTGGCGAAGAGCCTGGGCGGCGGCGTCGCCGTGATGATGCGCGGGCACGGCATCAGCACCGCGTTCAAGGACGTGCGCGCCGCGACCGTCGCGGCGTGCTTCCTGGAAGAAAGCGCGCAGCTGAACCTGGGCATGCTGGCCGCGGCCGGCGGCGACGGCCGCCGCATCCGCGCGTTCACGCGCGAGGAAGCGAGGCTCGCCGACGAGCAGACCGGCCCCGCGGCGCGCGCGGCGGAGCGGGCGTGGGAGTACTACGCGATGGTGGCGCAGCAGCGGCCGCTCGGTGGCTGATGCCGCCAGTTATGAGTAAGGGAAAATGCTGGTGATTAAGTGATTGTGTAATTCAGTGATTGATGTACTGCGCGAAGCAAACGCCCGCAATTACTCAATTCCTGAATCACTCAATCACTGGAGTCCCGTCACTTCGGTGCGGCGAGCTGCCTGACCTTGTTCATCTCCGCCGCGGCTTCCTCCGCTGTCTGGATCGCACGCTCGCGCGCTTTCACGAGCAGGGCATCCTCGACCAGCGCGTCGGCGCCGACGTAGGGGGCGATCCGCTTCTGCACGGCGGGAAGCGTGCCGAGCAGCGTGCCGTAGGTGGCCACCGCGAGGCGATAGTCGCGGTAATCCTTTTCCGCCCGCTCCTTGGCGCGCACCGCCTGCTGCACCCACGCCCCGGTGCGGTTGTCGGCGCGCATGTGATCGCGCAGCGCCGCCAGGCTCTCGGTGTGCAGGACAAAGAGCCGGTTGGCCGCCGACCGCTTGCGGAAAATTTCGCGCAGCGTCAGGAGGTAGCTGTCCGCGTTGTCGACGAGCGCCAGGTCGCGGTCGACCTGCAGCCGCTTCATCTGCTCGATGGATTTTTCCGTCGCCACGGCGGATTCGTCCAGTTTCTGCGCGAGTTTCAGGCGTTCGGCCGGGGCCGGACCGGCTTCGAGCGCGAGCGCCTCGCGCAACTGCCCGCTTGCGCCCTTGAGGATGGCGCCGACACCGTTGTGCAGCTCGCGTTTCTTGTAGGCGCCGTAGCCCCAGAAAGCGAGGGCAGTCGCCGCGACGAGCGCGATCGCGGCGATGATGTAGGTCCTGGTTGCGGGTTTGTCAGCCATGGGCTGTCTTCCTCCGTTCCGCGCCGCTTCTCATCCACGCTTC
>CAZOQY010000007.1:18246-27358 GCA_964581835.1 uncultured Streptomycetaceae bacterium
CGCTTCTCATCCACGCTTCACATCCACGCTTCACATCCACGCTTCACATCCACGCGGTCACTTGTATTCTACTGCTTCCAGTTGCTCGTGGAGGCCGATCCACTCCGCCTCGAACTGCTCGAGCTCGCGCGCGACCCAGGCCTGGTCGAGGAGCGCCGCCTTCAACGCGTCCTTCCGCTCCTCGCCGTAGAGGCCGGGGTCGGCGAGCAGCCTGTCCAGGTCGGCTTTCTTCGAATTCAACCCGGCTATCTTCTCCTCCAGCCGCTTCAGGCGGGTTTCCAGCGGCTTGCGCGCGGCGGACTGGCGCTGGCGCTGCCCGGCCTCGCGCTGTTTTTGTTCGCGCCGGTCCGCCGGTGCGGCGGCGGCGGGCGCGGCTTTCTTCTGCGGTTCGGGCAGTGGTGCTGGCCGCTCGGCGGGCGCCAGTTTGGTTCTGAACAGCCAATCGCGGTAATCGTCGAGGTCGCCGTCGAACGGCTGCAGCCGCCCGTCGGCGACGATCAGGAACTGGTCGGTGGTGGCGCGCAGCAGGTGCCGGTCGTGCGACACCAGCACCAGCGTGCCTTCGAACTGCGCGAGCGCCACCGTCAGCGCCTCGCGCGTCTCGAGGTCGAGGTGGTTGGTCGGCTCGTCGAGGAGCAGCAGGTTCGGGCGGGCCCACACGATCATGGCGAGCGCGAGGCGCGCTTTCTCGCCGCCGGAGAAGTTTTCGATCGAGTGGATCGCCATTTCGCCCGGGAAATTGAAGCCGCCGAGGAAGTTGCGCAGTTCCTGTTCACGCACGCCCGGTGCCACGCGTGCGAGGTTCCACAGCGGCGACTGGTCGTGGCGCAGCATTTCCACCTGGTGCTGCGCGAAGTAGCCGACCGCGAGTCCCTTGTTGAGCGTCACGGTCCCGGTGAGCGGCGCCAGCTCGCCGGCGATAGTCTTGATCAGCGTGGACTTGCCCGCGCCGTTGATGCCGAGCAGGCCGTAGCGCTGGCCGCTGCGCAGCGAGAAGCGGATGCCATGCACGATCGCCTTCGCGCCGCCGCCGTCGAGCCGGTAGCCGGCCTCCACGTCCTCCAGCGTCAGCAGCGGGTCGGGCGCTTTCAGCGGGTCGCGAAACTCGAACGAGAAGGGCGCGGACACGTGCAGCGGCGCGAGTTCCTCCATCTTCGCCAGCATCTTCATGCGGCTCTGTGCCTGGCGCGCCTTGCTCGCCTGCGCCTTGAAGCGGTTGATGAACGACTCGAGGTGGGCGCGCTCGCGCGCCTGTTTCTCGATCATGCCCGCGGCCAGCACCACCGCCGCGGCGCGCTGGCGCTCGAAGTCCGAGTAGTTGCCGGAATAGCGCTTCAGCTTGCGGTTGTCGATGTGCACCACGACGTTGACCACGCCGTCGAGAAAATCGCGGTCGTGGGAGATGATGACGAGCGTGCCGGCGTAGCGCTTCAGCCAGTCCTCGACCCACAGGATGGCGTCGAGGTCGAGGTGGTTGGTCGGCTCGTCGAGCAGCAGCAGGTCGGACGGGCACATCAGCGCCTGCGCGAGGTTCAGCCGCATGCGCCAGCCGCCGGAGAAGCTCGCCACCGGATCATTCATCTGCTCGTGCGAGAAGCCGAGGCCGTGCAGCAGCTGCTCGGCGCGCGAGCGCGCCGTGTAGGCGTCGGCGTCGGCCAGCTCGGCGTGCAGCTCGCCGATGCGAATGCCGTTTGCCTCCGTATGCTCGCCGGCTTCGGCTCCCGCCAGTTCCTGTTCCAGGCGGCGCAGCGTGGTGTCGCCGTCGATCGCGTACTCGATCGCCGGGCGGTCGAGCGCCGGCGTTTCCTGCGCCACGTGCGCGACGCGCCAGCGCGCCGGGAAGTCCACCTCGCCCTGGTCGGCGTGCAGTTCGTCGCGCAGCACCGCGAACAGGCTCGATTTGCCGGAGCCGTTCGCGCCGATCAGGCCGATCTTGTCGCCGGGGTTGAGGGAGACGTCGGCGCTCTCGAGCAGCACCTTGCTGCCGCGCCTGAGCGTGACCTGGGAGAGACGGATCATGGGGTTCCTGCGTTCGAAGGGGCGCTATTTTACGCGAACGCCGCGCAGCGCCGGGGGTGCCGCTACAATTTTTTGCGCAGTCCCGAGCGGGTGCCGACCTTCGAAACGCGAACGCCGGGGGATTTCTGCGCCGTGGCGGCGGCTGCGGCCGGGGCCGACTCGAACGCGCCCATCGCGTGGACCAGCTCCTCCAGGTCCTCGCGCAGCTCCAGCGGCAGCGACGGCGCCAGTTGCGCGATGCGCTGCAAGCGCGCTTGCCGCGTCGGCAGGTCGAGCATGCCCGTCAGGTACAGAAGCAGGTCCCGCGTCGTGTAGTTCGAGGCCGATCCCGCGCGCCAGAAGTCGCGCGGCAGGTCGGGATAATCGCTGGTGCGGCCGGGGAACAGCGCGCGCAGCACGAGGCCGAGGCAACTCATGCAGCCGCTCTTCGGTCCGTCGTTCTCGCAGTAGGGCGTCTTCGCGGCGACCCAGGGCGCGACGCGGCCCGCGACCGCGCCGGCCAGCGCGGCCATCGCCGCGTCGTCCGGGAAGGGGCGTATCCCGTACAGGTGCCAGACTTCGTAATCCTTGCCGCCGGCCTGCACCACGCCCGACTCGATGAACGGCGAGATCGCGGCGCCGAGGCCGGGAAACGACCAGGCGATGCGCTGGTCGGGCAGTTCGATGCCGACCTGGATTTCCAGCGTCCCGTCCGGCGCCTCGATGATGAAGTAGTGCACGTAGCCGGCCTGCCCGGCGGCGGCGCCCGTCGCCGCGACCACCGGCTTGCCCGCGCGCGTGCCGGTTGCCGGGTAAGCCGGGCGGGAAGCGCCGGGCGCGGGCTTGGCGGCGGGGAAATGGCGCGCGCGGGTCGTGATGGGCAACAAGCGGGCGACTTCGAGGTCGGCGCGGGTGGCAAGACTGAACGCGGCATCGCCGCGGCCCTTCATCGCGGAGGCCTGCACGGCGCCGGCGTGCGCGAGGCCGGCGGCCGTGACCAGCGCCGCTATCCAGGCCGTACTCGACCGTTCCGATCGCATCAAAGCCATTCTCCCACGAATCGCCGGCCGCCTCTGCGCTAGAATTCACGCCTGCGCCACCGGATGAGAGAAAAATCATGAAGCTGACCCTGTATTTTGCCCCCATGACCTGCGCGCTGGTGCCTTTCGTGACGCTCACCGAGGCCGGGGTCGATTTCGACGTGCACAACGTCAACACGAGGAACGGCGGCAACCGCACGCCCGAGTTCCTGCGGTTGAACCCCAAGCACAAGGTGCCGGTGCTGATCATCGACGGCGAGCCGCTGACGGAGAACGTCGCGCTGCAGATCTGGATCGCCCGCCAGTTCCCGCAAGCGAAACTGCTGCCGGCGGACCCGAAGGAGGAGATCAAGGCGATCTCCCTGATGGCGTTCTGCGCTTCGGGCATCCACCCGAAGCTGACGCCCAATGCGCGGCCGGAGAACTACTGCGACCTGCCGGGCTCGGAGGAGAGCGTGAAGCGGGTGGCGAACAGACTGCTGTTCGAAGACCTCAAGGTGGTGGACGATCTGCTCGCCGGACGCGAGTGGTTTTTCTCCCATTTCACCGCCTGCGACGCGTATTTTTTCTGGTGCTTCAAGCGCGCGATCTCGTTCAAGCTCGACCTCGCGGCGTTCCGTAATTGCCACGCCCATTACGGGCGCATGCAGGGGCGGCCGAGCGTGCAGAAGGTGCTGGCGTACGAGAAGAAGCTGCAGGAAGAATTCGCCCGCGCCGCGTGAGCGGTGCCGACGAGTAACCAGAAGCCGTCTCAAAAATGCTCAAAACCAAATCAGCCACAGAGAGCACCGAGAACACAGAGGGGGGCGGTTCTCAGGCTAGGGTTCTTCTCTGTGAACTCTGTGTTCTCTGTGGCTAAACGGGTTTTTTGAGATAGGTTCGAGTAACGAGCAACGAGTAACGAGTAACGGAAAAAAATGAAACGACTGGAAGGAAAAGTGGCATTCATCACCGGCGCGGGCGCCGGCATCGCCAAGGCGAGCGCGCTGGCTTTCTGCCGGGAAGGCGCGAAGGTCGCGATCATCGAGCTGAACGCCGAGGCCGGCCGCAACGCCGAGCGTGACATCCGCGCGGCGGGCGGCGACGCGATCTTCATCGAGACCGACGTGACGCAGGACGAGTCGGTGAAGCGCGCGGTCGAGGCGACGGTGGCGAAGTTCGGCAAGCTCAACGTGATCATGAACTGCGCCGGCGGCTCGCTCGAGGAAGACGTGCCGGTGCACCAGATGGACCTCAAGGTCTGGCACCACACCATCAACCTGAACCTGTTGCACCCGTTCCTGACCTGCCGCCACGGCATCCCGCACCTGATCGCGGCGGGCGGCGGCGCCATCGTCAACGTCACCTCTCATCTCGGGCTGATCGGGTCGGTCAAGCCGGCCTATGCGTCGACCAAGGGCGGCATCATTTCGTTCACGAAGACGCTGGCGGCGCAGTACGTGCAGCACAACATCCGCGCCAACGCGGTGGCGCCGGGCTCGATCCGCACCGAGCGGCAGATCAAGCGCTACGAGAACAAGGATTACCTGCTCGCGGAAAAGCCGGGGCCGGCGGCCCGCGCCCGCATGCTGGCGCAGAAGCTCTATCCCTACTCGAAGGGCGACCCGGGCGACATCGCCGAGATCGCCCTGTTCCTGGCCTCGGACGAGTCGCGCATGATCACCGGCACGACGATCGCCGCCGACGGCGGCCGCTCCTCGTACCTGAAATTCGATGTCGGCGACAGCTGATAAAAAATAACAGGGGCGCGCGCCCCTGTTATTTTTTTACTGTTTCCGCCAACAGCGTATTTTTCCTGAGCAGCGCCTCGTCGATGACGACGCCGAGGCCGGGCCCGGTCGGTACGTCGACGTGGCCGTCGCGGATGCGGAAATCGCTCTCCGGGCACAGCGGGTCCTTCGACGTGGCGTCCAACCCCATCACGAATTCCGCAGCGCCCATCATCTGCGCCGCCGGCGTGCTGGCGTAGTAGTGCGCGCTCGCCGCCGCCTCCAGTTGCGACTGCACCGCGAGGCCGCCGCAATTGAGCTGGATGTTTGCAGCCTGCGCGATGGCGGCGATCTTCTTGGCCGGCGTGATGCCGCCCAGCTTGTAGAGCTTGATGCAGTAGGCGTCGCACGCGCGCGCTTCGGCGAGCGCGTAGGCATCCTGGATCGTGAAGATGCCCTCGTCGGCCATGACCGGCACGCCGCCGGCGGCGCGGCGGATCTCGGCCATGCCCCTCAAGTCGCGGCGCTCGATCGGCTGCTCGATGTAGCCCAGCCCCATCGGCTTGATCGCGTGGATCGCCGACAGTGCGTCGGCCAGCGTCCAGCCGGTGTTGGGATCGATGCCGATCATGATGGAGTCGCCGACCGCCTTGCGCACCGCGGCGAAATTGGCCACGTCCTGGCGCCAGCCGCGGCGATCCGCCATTTTCAGACACAGCACCTGGATGCCGAACTCGTCCACGGCGCGCTTCGACTCCGCGATCATGGTCTCGACCTTGTCCGCCATGCTGACCGACCATTCGAGCGGGATGCGCGGCTGGCAGCAGCCCCCGATCAGGTTATGGAGCGGCGTCGCGAGCGCCTTGCCCACCGCGTCGCGCACCGCGATGTCGAGCACCGCGCGCGCCGCCGGGTTGCCGGCGAGCCGCAGGTCGAACAGTTCGTTGATGGCCTCGATGTCGAAAATCGATTTGCCGAGCAGGGCGGGGCCGTAGATTTCCCGGATCGCCGCGACCACGCTGTGCGTGGTGTCCGCGACGAAGTGCCCCGGGCTGATCGGGCGGATCTGGGCGGTGCCGACCACGCCGCCGGCGTAAATCTTCACCAGCACCGGCTTGCCGAGCAGTTGCTCCGCGGGACCGGTGTCGTAGGCGCCGCTGGAGAAGATGCGCTGCAGGCGTTCCGACAGCGCGGTGACGAAGATTTCGATGCGTTCGACTTTCATGTGTCCTCCCGGGCCGGTATTGTAAACACGGAACGGCACGCGCGCCGCTGCTGCGCCGGCGATCAACTATAACTTCGAGGAAGCGGTGCATAACCATTTCTGCACGCGCGCGCCGTAACGGGGCAGGCGCTACAATTGACGCCTATCCGTGAGTAAACGGGCAAGGAGGGGCAACCATGGCAGCAACCTCGGTAGCGGATCGCAGCGGGCAGCGCGCCCGGTTCGAAGTCGTGCCGGCGACGGCGGTGCTCGGCGCGGAAGTCCGCGGCCTCGATCTGAGGCAGTTAGACGACGCGATATTCAAGGAACTGCACCGGGCCTGGCTCGACAACGTGATGCTGGTGTTTCGCGGCCAGTCGCTGGTCGCGGAAGACCTGGTGAAGCTGGTCAGGCGCTTCGGCACGCCGGTGACCTCGTCCGGCCTGCACAAGCGCGATCTCAAGGAGCGCGCCGGCACGCAGCTCCTCAACCTGCCGCCGGAAGTCACCGTCGTCTCGAACGTGAAGCAGGACGGCATGCCGGTGGGCATCCTCGGCGACGGCGAAGTCGTGTGGCATTCCGATTTCTCGTTCAAGGACCGCCCGACGGCGGCACGCATGCTGGTGGCGATGGAAGTGCCGCCGCGCGAGCTGGGCGGCAGCACGTTTTTCCTGAGCTGCTATGCCGCGTATGACGCGCTGTCCGCCGACATGAAGCAGCGCGTCTCGGGACTCACCATCAAGCAGGCCGACATCGTCGACACCGCCATGAAGGTGAGGCCCGGCATGTCGCCCGACATGGATTTCCGTTCCGTGCCCGGTCCGAGCCACCCGATCATCTCGACGCATCCGGAAACCGGCCACAACATGCTGTTCCTCGGCCGGCGGCACGGTGCCTACGTCAACGGCCTGTCGCTGGAGGAGTCCGAGGCGCTGCTGAACCGGTTGTGGGAACACGCGACCCAGCCGCGCTTCTGGTACGAGCACAAGTGGTCGGTCGGCGACGTCGTGGTGTGGGACAACCGCGCCACGCTGCACCGCCGCGACCCGTTCGAGTCCGCCGCCCGGCGCGTGCTCTACGCGGCGCAGGTGGAAGGGCACAAGCCGTACGAAGCGCCCGGCGCGCTCCGCCTGCCGCCGCATCCCCGCTCGAGGCTCGTTGCCGCCTGACGGGCGCGGCGCGCCCCCGGCGCCGCTGCCCGCCGCCCTGCGCGGCGCCCTGTGGATGGGGGGCGCGGTGCTGTCCTTTTCCCTGATGGCGGTGGCGGTGCGCGAGCTCGCGCGCACCATGGGCAGTTTCGAAATCCTGTTCCTGCGCAGCCTCGTTTCCCTGCTGATCGTGCTCGCCATCGTGCCGTTCTTCGGCTGGCGCACGCTGCGCACGCAGCGCTTCGGCCTGCACGTGTTCCGCAACGTCGTGCATTTCGGCGGCCAGTACGCCTGGGTCTACGCGATCTCGATGCTGCCGCTCGCGACCGTGTTCGCGATCGAGTTCACCATGCCGGTATGGACCGCGGTGCTGGCGATGCTGATCCTGGGCGAGCGCATGAACCGCGGCCGCGCCGTCATGCTGGCGCTGGGCCTGGCGGGCATTCTCATCATCCTCAGGCCCGGCTACGCGGACGTATCGCCGGCGGCGCTGGTGATGCTGGCCGGCGCGTTCGCCTACGCCTCGATCATGATCGCGACCAAGCGCCTGGCGCAGACCGACTCCGCGCTCGCCATCCTGTTCTACATGGCCGCGGTCCAGGTTCCCATCGGCCTGCTGCCCGCGCTGCAGGACTGGGTGACGCCGGGCCTCTCCGACCTGCCGTGGGTCGTCGCGATCGGCGCGAGCGGGCTCCTCGCGCATTTCTGCATGACGCGCGCGTTCCGTCTCGCCGACGCCATGGTGGTGGTGCCGATCGATTTCCTGCGGCTGCCGCTGATCGCGGTGGTGGGGCTGCTGTTCTACGGCGAGCCGATCGAGCTCGCGACCCTGCTCGGCGCGGCGGTGATCTTCGCCGGGACCTACTACAGCATCCGCCGCGAGGGGCGGGCGGCTTCCGTTCATTGACACCGGCGGGACGCGGACACGACAATAGCCGCGGCCCATACCGGAGGAAGCCCATGAAGCCCGCCATCGTATTCGTTTCCGTCGCGCTTGCCGGCATCCCGGCCGCCGCGCCCGCCCAGGACAAATGGCCGTCGAAGCCGGTCCGCATGATCGTGCCGTTCACGCCGGCCTCGGCGAGCGACGTGCTCGGGCGCATCGTCGGCCAGCGGCTCTCGGAAATCCACGGCCAGCAGTTCGTCGTCGACAATCGGCCCGGCGCCGGCGGGCTGATCGGCAGCGATCTCACGCGCCAGGCCGCGCCCGACGGCTACACCTTCGCCATGATCGGGCAGCCGCACCTGTCGAACGCCCTGCTGCGGGAGGAGAAGCCGTACGATCCCATCAAGGACTACGCAGCGGTGTCACCGGTGGGCACGACTCACAACGTCATCGTGCTCGGCCGCGGCGTCAACGCGAAGACGATCCCCGAGCTGATCGCGTTGGCGAAGGCGAAGCCCGGCGCGTTCAACTACGGCTCGGCGGGCGTGGGCAGTTCGTCGCACCTCGCCGGCGCGCTGTTTGCCGCCAAGGCGAAGATCGACGTTGTCCACGTGCCGTTTCGCATCGGCGCCGACAGCCGCAACGCGCTCATCGCCGGTACCATCCATTACTACGTCTATCCGTTGCCGGCGATCGTGGGGCTGCTGAAGGCGGGAACGCTGCGGCCGCTGGCGGTGGGTTCGGCGAAGCGGGCGGAGGCGCTGCCGGACGTGCCGACCAGTGCTGAAGCGGGCTTTCCCGAGTACCGCTCGGAATCCTGGTTCGGCCTGATCGGGCCGCGGGCGCTGCCGAAGCAGTTGATCGCCCGCGTCAACGCCGACGTTCAGCGCGTGCTGAAAGAGCCGGCCGTGCGCGAGAAAATCGTGCAGCAGGGCGCGGAGCCCCGTTTCGGATCGGCCGCGGATTTCGACAGGATGCAACGCACCGAATACGCCGAGCTGGGCGCGCTGATCAGGCAGATCGGCATGAAAACCCAGTGAGGAGTGACGGGTGACGAGTGACGGGAAGAAACCCCCGCCACTTACCCCAGCCTTCTCTCAGGCGCTTCGCGCCAGGAACGGCCGGAC
>CAZOQY010000008.1:0-7209 GCA_964581835.1 uncultured Streptomycetaceae bacterium
CTGCCGCGGCGCGCGGCGCGCCCAGGCCAGCGCCACTTCGCCGCCCAGCGACCAGCCCACCGCGCAGCAACGCCGCGGCGCGCGGCGCGCCACCCGGTCGGCCAGCGCATCGAGCGTGTAGGGCTCGCAGGCGGGCTCCGCGCCATAACCGGGAAGATCGAGCGCGTGGACGCGGAAGCGCGGAGCGAGCCACTGCGCGAGTTCGCCCCAGATACCGGCACCGGCGCCCCAGCCGTGCAGCAATACGATTTCGCGGCTCATTGCAATGCGGCGACTTATTGCAATCGGCCCAGCGTGTCGGCCAGCCGCTCGACATCCTGGATTTCGTGAGCGGCGGACAACGAGATTCTGAGGCGCGCGGTTCCTTGCGGCACGGTGGGCGGCCGGATCGCCGGCACCAGCAGGCCCTCGCCGGCCAGTTGTTCCGACACCCGCACCGCTTCCGCGTTGCCGCCGATCACGAGCGGCTGTATCGCCGTCTGCGAGGGCAGCAACTTCCAGCGCCCGCCGGCAACGCGCGAACGGAGAAAATCGACGAACGACCGCAGCCTCGCGCGGCGCCACTCGCCGTGCTCGATCAGCCGCATGCTCGTCATGAGCGTGCTCGCCAGCAACGGCGGCGTCGCGGTGGTGTAGACGTAGGCGCGCGCGCGCCGGGCCAGCGTCTCCACGACTTCTTCCTCCGCCGCGACGAAGGCGCCGAACACGCCCGCGGCCTTGCCCAGCGTTGCCATGGTGATGACCCGGGGCGACCGGACGTCGAAATGCGAAAGCGTGCCCCGCCCTTCGCGACCCAGCACGCCGAAGCCGTGCGCATCGTCGACCAGCAGCCAGGCGTCGTAGCGCTCGCACAGCGCGACCAGTTCGGGCACTGGCGCGATGTCGCCGTCCATGCTGAATACCGCGTCGGTCACGACCAGCCTGCGCCGCGCGCGCGAAGCGGCGAGCAGCCGCTCGAGCACACCCAGGTCGAGGTGCGGGTAGCGCCTGAAGGCCGCGCGGGAAAGCAGCGCCGCGTCGTTCAGCGACGCATGGTTCAGGCGGTCCGCGAAAATGGCATCGCCCCGGCCCACCAGCGCCGTCACCGCGCCGATGTTGGCCTGGTAGCCGGTCGAGAACAGCAGCGCGCGCGGCCGGCCGGTGAACTGCGCCAGCCTGGACTCCAGCTCGTGGTGCGCGGAGAAATGACCGAGAACCAGGTGCGATGCGCCGGCGCCGACGCCGTAGCGGGTCGCGCCCGCGCGCGCCGCCTCGATCAGCTCGGGATGCGCGGCGAGACCGAGGTAATCGTTGCTGCAGAAGGCCACGTACTCGCGGCCATCGACCGTGACGCGCGCGCGCTGCGGCGTCTCGAGCACGCGCCGGCTGCGGGCAAGGCCGCGGGCGTCGAGTTCCTCGAGTTCCGCTGCCAGCGCCGCATAGAGCAGCGGCGCGGCTTTTTCACCCTTCACACTTCGCTTCCATCGGGCGCAGACCGAGCTTGGCGAACAGCGCGCGATCCTGCTCGACGTCGGGGTTGCCGGTGGTGAGCAGCTTCTCGCCGTAGAAGATCGAGTTGGCGCCGGCGAAGAAGCACAGCGCCTGGATCGCCTCCCCCATCTCCTGGCGGCCGGCGGACAGCCGCACCATGGCCCTGGGCATCGCAATGCGGGCGCAGGCGATGGTGCGCACGAACTCCAGCGGGTCGAGCTGCGCCGTCCCGTGCAACGGCGTGCCCGGCACCTGCACCAGGTTGTTGATCGGCACCGACTCGGGATACGGATCCATGCCCGCGAGCTGGGCGATCAGCGCGGCGCGGGTGCGGCGGGATTCCCCCATGCCGATGATGCCGCCGCAACAGACGTTGAGCCCGGCGTGCCGCACGCGCTCCAGCGTGTCGAGCCGGTCGTCCTGGGTCCGCGTCGAGACGATCTCGCCGTAGAACTCGGGCGCTGTGTCTATGTTGTGATTGTAGTAATCGAGGCCCGCCGCTTTCAACTGCTCGGCCTGCCCTTCCCTCAGCATGCCGAGCGTCGCGCAACTCTCAAGCCCCTCGGCGCGCACCGCGCGAACCATCTCGATCACCTGGTCGAGCTCGCGCTGCTTCGGGCCGCGCCACGCCGCCCCCATGCAGAAGCGTGTGGCGCCGCTGGCTTTCGCCAGCCGCGCCGCCGCCGCCACCTGCTCGACCGACATCAGCTTCTCGTTTTCCACGCCGGTGTGATAACGCGCCGCCTGCGGGCAATAGCCGCAGTCCTCGGGACAGCCGCCGGTCTTCACCGACAGCAGCGTGGACAACTGCACCGCGTTGGGATCGAAATGATCGCGGTGCACGCCCTGGGCGCGGTGGAGAAGATCGTTGAACGGCAGTTCGAACAACGCCTCGACTGCCGCGACATCCCAGCGCCGCACACTGTCAGCCGCCGCGGCGCGAGACTCGTTAATACTGAAGGTATCCATCGGGTTCCACCCATGTGGCCGGGAAAAGTTGAATATTTTGAATCAGTTATACCTGCGGTATCTTCGGGCCGGACGCCCGGCTTGTCAAATTACGTCCCGCGATTAATCAACAACTGCCTGAATTATGTACGGAAGCGGGTACCGCAGTCCTGCCAGTTGTGCGGCGAGCACGGCACGCCGGGACCGTTGTGTGCCGCCTGCCTCGCGGACCTGCCGTGGCTGCCGGATGCCTGTTGCGCGGTATGCGCGCTGCCGCTCGCGAGCGGCCGGGTCTGCGGCGCCTGCCTCGACCGCCCGCCGCGCTTTCAGCGCGTGGCAGCGGCGCTCGCCTACCGCTACCCGGCAAACGCACTGCTCCACGCCTACAAGTACGGCGGCCGCCTCGCGCTGGCGCGGCTGCTGGGCGGGCTGCTGGCACAACGGGTCGCGCGCGACGTGGCTGGCGATGTCGACGCGCTGGTGGCCATGCCGCTCTCGAACGCGCGGCTCGCCGAGCGCGGATTCAACCAGGCGCTCGAGATCGCCCGGGTCATTTCGGAACGCACCGGCATCGCCCTGCTCGCCCGCGCCTGCCGCAAGGTAACCGACACGCCGGCGCAGGCCTCGCTGCCGTGGGACGAACGCGCGCGCAACGTGCGCCGCGCCTTCGTGTGCGACGCGGATCTCGAGGGCATGCGGGTCGCCGTCGTGGACGACGTTCTCACCACCGGTGCGACGCTGAACGAGCTCGCGCGCGTGATGCGCCGGGCGGGTGCCGCGGAAGTTCGCGGGTGGGTCGTCGCCAGAACGCTGCCGCGTTAACCGCGACAAGTCGCGGGTCGCGGGTCGCGAGTCAGGGGTCCGCAAGTTCGCGGGTTACCAGTCAGAAGTCAGGAGGCCGGGAAAATGGCAACTTTTCGACGCATTGAGGACATCGAGGCTTGGCAAAAAGCCCGCCGTCTGACGAAGAGAATCTACGCTTAATCAAGATGGCCATTTCAAGAAAACCGGACCGTAAGGCCCGAGTTTCTTGTATTGACGCGGGACCCGCGACTGACTTGCGACCTGTGACTCGTTGACCCGTGACCGCAATTGCAGGACTACTGCAATTGCCTGAGACGCTGGTCGGCGAAGGCCGCGAGCTCGGGGCTCAGGTTGTTGGCGGAACGCGCGCGGCGATAGGCGTCCTGCGCGTCGGCGGTGCGGTTGGCCGCCTGCAGCGAAATGCCGAGACCCAGCCACCACACGCCGGCCGTGGGCCTTGCCCGCAACGCCGCCTGGAATTGTTCGATCGCTTCTTCGTGCCGCCCCTGGCGTTGCAGCAACGCGGCGAGGAACGCCGCGTAATCCGCGTTGCCCTGGGCGTGCTCCAGTCCTTTTCTCAGCGTCGCGGCCGCCGTGGCCGCGTCGCCGCGGTCCAACTGCAGCCGGGCCAGCGTCATGGCGAATCCCGACTGCGCGGGCGCGAGGGCGAGCCCTTCCTGCAACACGCGCTCGGCCTCGCCCGGTTTCCTGCTCTCCAGCAGCAGCCCGACCAGTGCCTGGCGCGCGCCGAGGTGCCCGGGATAGAGATTCAACGCCGCCTGGAAACCCTCCTGCGATTCGGCCAGCCTGCCCTGGTGCAACGAAGCGATCGCCTTGCGGTACTCGTTCTCCGCGAGATCGCGCGGCGTCGGTTGCCGGACTTCTTTCTGGATCCCGGATTTGTCGGCTGCCGGTGTCTTGGTGGAAGCAGCGGCGACAACGCTGGCCGCCCTGGCCCGTGCCGGGGGCTCCGCAGCGGCCTGGATTTCGTTGCCGGAAGGCTGCGAATCGCCCTTGCCGATCACGCGCGACGTCGGCAGCGGAGCGCGCGCCGCTGCCGGGCTGGCCGGCTCGGACGGCAGGCTGGACAACTCGAAGGAGAGGCGCGAAGCCAGCGCTTCCTTGCGTATGTTCTCGCCCTCGTCGACCGGCGCCGCGTCGATCTTCACGCCCGCGGACGCCGCCACCACCCTTTCGATGGCGACTTCGGCAATACGCTGAGGCGCGGTAGCAGACGCGTCGCGCTGGCGCGTCCAGTCGGCCCCGGAAAAAAACGCCCATGACAGTGCCAGCGCCGCGACGATGGCCGTGCCGCCGGCCGCAATCCACCCCCACGGCGCGGCGCGCTCGCCTTCCGGTAGCGCCCGCACGTGGTTGGGCAGGACGCTGCGCTCCGCGCTGGAAGCACGGCGCTTCTCGAGGTCGAGAAGAACCTGGTTGATGACGCTCATGACAGCGCGAACCAGCCAAGGCCGCCGGCGGACAGCAGCAGCATGGCGAAGCCGAGCCACCACCAGGGCCTGCGGCGGTGCGGTACCGGCGTGTCCGCCGCGGCCTTGCGCACGTGCGCCGGCGACACCTGCTGCACGCCTTCGCCGTACGCGAGCAACATAGCCTTGTGCGCGACGATGTTGATCAGGCGCGGCACGCCGTTGCTGAAGCGGTACACGAGCCGCGTCGCGGGCCGGGCAAACAGCCGGTTGCCGCGGTAACCCGCCACGCGCAGGCGGTGGGCGATGTACTGGTCGGTCTCGTCGCGCCCCAGCGCCATCAGCCGGTACTGGAAGGAGATGCGCTGCCGCAATTGCCGGATCGAGGTGTGCTCGAGCTTCTGGTCGAGCTCGGGCTGGCCGAACAGGACCACCTGGATCAACTTGCGCTTTTCGGTCTCGAGATTGGTGAGCAGCCGCAACGCCTCCAGCGTCTCGACCGGCATCGCCTGCGCCTCGTCCAGGCACAGCACCACCGTCTTGCCCTGGCGCGCGAAGTGGAGCAGCGCGCGCGTCAGTTCCTTCATCAGCTGGTGCTGGTCGGCGCCGCGCGGCTGCGCCACGCCGAGTTCCTCCGCCAACGCGAGCAGCAGCGTCCGCGGCTCGAGGTAGGGATTGGGGATGTAGGCCGAGACGTGGTTCGGGTCAAGAGTAGAGAGAAAGCGGCGGCACAGCAGCGTCTTGCCGGTGCCGACCTCGCCGGTGATCTTGATGAAGCCCTCGCCGTTCTTGACCGCGACCAGGAGCGTGTTGAGCGCTTCCTGGTGGGTGTTGCAGGCGTAGGCGAAGCTCGTGTCGGGGGTGATCCCGAACGGCATCTCGCGTAAGCCGAAGTAGCTGCGGTACATGGCCTGAAGCCCCGGGCTTACTGGGCAGGCGCGGGCGACGCCTGCGGGAATTGCGGCGGCAGCGGCGGTTCCAGCGCCCGGATGCGGTCCCGGGTATCGGCAAGATCCTGCTGCCACTGGCGGTCGCTATGGACGATGGTGGGTTTCAGCAGGATCACCAACTCGCTCTTGCGATTGATCCTGCCGCGCTGCTGGAACAGCAGGCCGATGCCCGGCTGGTCGCCGAGGCCCGGCACCTGCGAGGTGTCGCCCTGCGATTCCTGGCGCATGAGGCCGCCGATTGCCACGATGTTGCCGTCCTGCACGCGCACGATGGTGTCGGTCTCGTTGATGCTGCTCGAGGCGAGCGGCAGCGTGAAAGTGCCGAGCGTGCCCAGGTCCACCACCTTGCGCTGCTCGATCACCCGGCTCACTTGCGGGTGGACGTGCAGGATGATGTTGTTGTTGTCGTCGATCTGCGGCGTCACGTCGAGCGCGATGCCGGAGAAGAACGGCTGCACGGTGATCGTCGGCGAGATCGTCGAGCTGGTGCCGCTGGTGGTCGAGGTGGTCGAGACGTTGGTGACGAAGAAATCGTCCTGGCCCACCTTCAACACCGCCTTCTGGTTGTTGATGGTGGCTACCCGCGGGCTGGAGAGCACGTTGACCGAGCCCTGGGTCTCGAGGAAGGTCAGCAACGCCGCGAAATTGCTGGTCTGCAGCGCGAGCCCGAAGATGCTGCCGGGCGCACCGACACCGGTGGCGAGCGATGCGGCGGCACCTAGCGTCGCGGCGAAAGCGGAGTCGGCCGCCGGCGAGCCGTCCGGGTTGCGCGCGGTCGGTGAGGATAGTGGTGGCCCTCCTGCGGGGTTTCTGTTGCCGATGGTCGTGCCCGGCCGCACCACGCCGCCGGCGGCGCGCGTGCTGCCGTCGCGGAACGCCGCCCAGTTGATGCCGGCGCCGAAACTGTCGGAGAGCGACACCTCGACGATCTTCGCCTCCAGCACCACCTGCCGTTCCACGATCAGCTGCATCGCCTTCAGGAACGACTCGACCGAGCGCAGTTCGGCCGGCAGCGCGCGCACCACGATCACCCCGGACTGCGAGTTGACGATCACGTTGCGGCCGTCGGCCGAGCCGACGATGGCGTTCAACGACTTGACGATATCGCCCCAGAAATTGCTGTCGGAGGTCGTGGTGACGCGCGTGCTCTCGGTCAGGCGCTGGCCCGGCGCGCCGGTCGTGCTCGAACCCGCCGCGGTGCCCGGCGCTCCGCCGGCGGTCGTCGGTGCGTCGGAAATCGAGCCGGAGGAGACGCGCACGTCGCTGCGGCCGACGCGGCTCGCCTGCAGGTAGTTCACCTTGAACACGCGGGTCTGCATGCTGACCGGCTGCACCGTGATGCGGCTGCCCTGCACCCGGTACTCGTAGCCGTAGAGATCGCGCAGCGTGTCGAGCGCCTCGACCACGGTGACGTCCTTCAGGTTGACCGAAAGGCTGTCGCGCACGTCGGGATGCACGATCATGCTGTAACGCGTGCCGGAGACGATCGCCATGAACACCTGGGCGGCCGGCGCGTTGTTGACGTTGAGATCGAAGCGCTGGTCGATCGGCTTGCCGCCCTCCACCCGGGGCATTTCCACCACCAGCGGCGGCAGCAGCGCCTGGCT
>CAZOQY010000008.1:7309-17223 GCA_964581835.1 uncultured Streptomycetaceae bacterium
TCGCGCTTCTCCACGCCCGGGTAGAGCTTCAGCACCTGCAGCGCGTCGCCGCTCTTCAGCACCACCTCGTTCTCAGCCACCTTCACCAGCACGGCATCGCCGTATTTCTCGCCGAGCCTGACCATCACGCCGCCGATGATCGCCGCCTTGTGCGTCGGCGAAATCAGCACGCTCTGGAGCATGGCGCCGCCGCCGGTATCGCCCGTCGTATCCACCACGCCGACGTCGAAACCCGCGGGCGGCCGCGTCGGATCGGCCGTTACCTGCGCCGCCGTCATGACGGGGGCGAGCAGCAGCGCGATCGCCAGCGCTACGGCCGGTCGCTGGTCGCGGGTCACGGGTCGCGGGTCATGACCCGTGACTCGTGACTCGCGACTCGCGATTGGTTTCATACGATGAGCCACGCCTTGTTGAGACTCAACGTCTGCACCGTCAACGTCACCCGCAACCGCGGATACTGCTCGCTGCTCACGTTGATGCGGCCCCAGAACATCTGCCACGGCAGCTTCTCCAGTTGCGAGAGGTAATCGTGCAGCCCGGTGTAGGACCCCTGCAGGGTGATCTCGACGCTGTGCTGGTAGATGATGCGCTCGGCCTCACCGGGCGTCGGCTTCACGCCCTTTTCTCCCGCTTTGGCAGCCGGGGGCGCCCCCGGCGACTCGAACCGTTGCGCCGGCAGGGTGCGCATCGCGACCAGGCGCAGCCCGCTAGCGCGCGCAAGCATTTCCTCCATCAGTTTCGCCATGCGCTCGGGCGGCACCAGTCCGCGCTGCAAGCCCTGCATGCTCTGGTCGATTTCGGCCAGTTGCTTGCGCAGCGTGTCGCGGTACGCGCGCTTGACGGCGTCGGGGTCGACCACCGCGGCCTGCCCGCTCATGATGCCGTCCGCCGCCCTGATGTTCTGGCGCGCCTCGGCGATCTGCAGCGTGAGCCGCTTCTTGCGCGCCTCCAGCGGCTGGATCGCCAGCGCGTCGAAAATCAGCGCTGTGCCGACCACCACCGCGAACAGCACGAGCAAGCGCTCGCGCATCATCAGCGCATCGAAACGGGTGGAGAGCTTTCGCCATTGCTCTTTCATGGCGCCTTCTCCGTCCTGGCCGTGTCCGTGGTGGCGAGGCTGAATTCGAGGAAGCGCGCCATGGCCTGCGATTTCTTCGCGTCCTTCTCCGCCACCGCCTCCGGCCTGGGCCGGCCCATCTCGAGGCGCGCGAAACTGCGTCCCGCCAGCACTTTTTCCTGGTTCAGACGCTGGATGTAGCTCGGCACGAGGTCCGGGGACAGCACGCGGCCGCGGATCTCCAGCTCACCGCTGCCGGCGATCGTGAAGCCGGTCAGCCACAGCCCGTTCACCGACTGGCGCGAGAAAGCGCGCAGGTATTCCGCGAAGCCCTGCTGGTTGCCGAACGCGCCGCCCTTCAGCGCCTCCATCGAGTCGCGCGCGAGCTTCAGTTCGCCCTCGAGTCGCGTGATGTCGCCCTCGAGCTGCGCATCCACCTTGGGCGCCGCCCGGCTCTTCAGCCTGTCGACGTAGCCGCGCTGGGACTTCAGCAACCCATCCGCAATCTGCAGTTCCGCGGCGAGGCCGCCGACCTGCTGCTGCAGGTAGTAGTGGTAGCCGAACAGCGCGAAGAGCGTCACGCCCAGGATCTGGGCCACCGTGGCGAGCGTCAGCACCTGCCGCTGCTTGCGGAACGCCGGCGTCAGCAGGTTGATGTTTTGACTCATGCGCCCACCGCCGCTTCTTCCTCCCGCATCGCCGCACCGATCAGCTGCAGGCACTGGGCCTGCCTCGCGTCCTCGTGCAACTCCGGGATGTGCGGAAAATCCATGATCTCCGACAGGTGGATCAGCGCCACCGGGATGTCGAGATTGGCAGCCAGGTGCTCGCGCATGTCCTCCGCGCCGGGCACGGGCGTCAGCATCACCCGTGCCACCGCGATGCTGCGGTACTGGCGGTCGAAATGATCGAGCGAGCGCTGCAACTCGAGCACCAGGCGGTCGTAGAAGCCCTTACGCTGCTCGGCGCTCGCGCCGTCGAAGCTTTTGAGCGAGAGGTCGATGCGGCGCGACAGGTAGAGCTCGCCGCCGCAGGTGAACGTCAGCAGCGCGCCCCGGTCGTCGAACGCCAGCAGGGCCAGCCCGCGCCCTTCCAGTTCCAGCCGCTGGGCAAGATTGCGCTGCGCAAGCTCCGGTATGTCGATCACTTCGAGCGGAATGTCGGCGTCGTTGAAGGCCTTCACGCTGGCGGCAATCGTGGCGTTCTTCGCCGACACCGCCAGCATCTGCTGCGGCCGGCCCCCGGCCCCGTCCGCCGCGGGCACGAAGACGGCGTCGACCGTCGCCATCTCCACGGGGTAGTCGATCATGTCCTTGATGCGCCAGCGCACCGCGCTGCGGGCTTCCTGTTCCGGCACGTTGGCGGGCGCCTCCACCTGGACCAGCTGGTAGTCGCCGCTTTTCAGCAGCGTGGTGCAGCGGTAGCTGTCGAGGTCGAGTTCGCGGCGCAGGCGCGCGAGCGTCGCCGTGTCGCCTCCCTCCTTGCGATAAGAGTCGCACAGCAGGATTTCGGGGCGCGCCTTGCCGGTCGCGTTGACGTGGCATACGTCGACCCGGTCCGGCATCAGGTTGATGCAGAACCAGCCCGGCTTTCGCCCCTTGGAACCGAACAGCCTCATACATTGAGGGCCTATTTCGACCAGTCTGGCGAAAATACCATAAAAATCAATAATGTCAAGGTGTTGGGCGGGTTTTCTCAAGAACCGTTGCAAGGGGTGTTGCGTAACCGCCTAAACCTGCTAGAAGTTTTCCCTGATGTGGATGACTTCGTCGCTCCCATGGCGTGCGCCGAACGTGGCGCGGCCGGAGGGATTCTGGTCATAGGCGCCGCCCGTCCAGTTACCGCGCAGGTACGGGCGGTTGACTCCAGCAACCGGCACGCTCGCGCCCGCCACGCAGGTCGATCCGGTCCCGATAGCGTCCAGATCCGCCGTCAGGGTCACGCTGCCGTCATTGCCCTGGCCGGGAGCCGATAGCGTGACGGCCGAGCGCCCGGCATTGAAGGCGCCGGTCGTGAGGCTGGTATCGCAGGCGGCCAGGTTCCCGGCGTAGTTGCCCAGCGCGATATTGTTCGGCGCGATCGTCGTGCAGGTATCGAGGGTGTTGGTGACGAAAGCCGTACCGTTCCAGAATTGCGTTTCCATGCGCAACTGGAGCGGCGTCAACTGCGAGCCGGATGCGTTCGAAAGGGTCAGGCGGCCGAAGCGCATCTGCTTGCCATCGTTGAACGCCATGCCATTGCCCGGGCTGGCCTGTCCAAAGCGCGCCGGGTTGCCGGCGAAGGCAACGTTGTCCACGTCGACGACATCGATCGCGAGGCTGATGTCGGCATCAAACGGGGCCACCGGAGCGGTGCGCGTGAAGTACAACCCGGTGCCGGAACTGAACGTCAGCGTGCCGGTACCGGCGCCGGTATCGGCGATGACCGGATCCGTTCCGGTGATGCCGCTCGTGTCGAGCGATCCCGTGGCGGCGGAGTACGCCTTGCCAGTCAGGCTCGCGCCCGTGATCTGCCACAAGGCACCGGTATAGTTTCCGGTGGTATTGCCATTCGCATCCTTAGCCGTCACCGTGATGACCGGGTTGAGGATGTAACTGAAGCGTTCGCCGACGTAAGTGAAGCCGGTCCCGCCGCTGTCGCATGCGGTCACGAATACCGGCAGGTTGTAGGAAACGTCGAATCGGTCGGGCACGAAACGACCGACGTCGATCTGCGCGGACTCGATGTTGCGTTCGGCAGAGGTGGAGCCGTCACTCCCGTCCACGGCCGCGAAGTCATCGTCCAGCAGTCGTATGCGCAGCGAGCCAACCTCGTTGTACGTAGCCGCATCCGACGCGAGCTGGCCGCCCGTGAACGCCGCCCCGAGCGAGAATGTGCCAGGGGTTCCCACGCAGGCGCCGCCGATGCAGGCCGCCAGCACGACTTCGGGTGCGCCATTGTAGTTCGTGGTGACCGCCGGCGTGCCGGCCGCGTTGACCGCCGTCGCCCGCACCGAGAACGGGCGCCCCGCCTTGTGCACGACGCCGCCCGGCACGCTGACGTTGGTGAGCGCGCGCGTCGTGCCCGCGCTGTCCCAATCGTCGTCGCTTGAACTGAAACTGGCGAATGCAGCCGGACGGATCGCGAAGTTGTCGTTCGAGCAACCTCTGGAAGTCGGGGCTGCCGCGGGGTACCCGATCCGGATTCGCACGTTACGATAGGCGTTGGCCTGGGTGAAGCTGATCGTCTTGCGGCCGCTGTCGCCCGGCACGAAGGCGGGATCCGGGGCGAGCGTCTGGATCACCGTCCACGAAGCGCGGCAGCCGGTTGCCGGGTCGATGGCGCCCGTATTGTCGCTGGCGTCGAGCACCTCGACGCGCACGGCGCCGAAAAATCCGGTTTCGATCGCGGTGCCGGCGGCGTTCAGGGCGATCATGTCCACGCTTACCGTGGCGCCAGCCAGCTTGGTGCGGATGAACCCGGCTATCGCGCCTGCCGCCGTGGCGCTGTCATAGGCGTTGAAGCCGCCGATGGGTGGTGGCACCGCGGCCCTTTCGGCGAGCTGGTATTCCCCGGAGATGTTTGCCGTCGTGATGCCCGCGCCTGACAGCGTGGTGGTGGTCGCCGCGCGCGCCGAAGGCGTAATCTCGGTCCAGTTCGGCGCGTTGTAGCGGCTCGCGAAGAATGCGCCGGTCGCCGCGCCCGCATCGAGGTCACCCGGGTTGACGAAGGTGAAGATGATGCGGTTGTTGGCGTTGGCGTTGAAGCCGACCGAGTCGTTCGCGAGCGTCCAGTAGCGGTTGACGCTTTGCGCGGCATCGAGGGTCGATCCGGCGATGGCGGGATGGTCTCCCGCCGTGGTGGACACCGTGAAATCGCCGATCGCCGTCACCTGCCCCAACCGCAGGTTGACCGGCGCGTAGAGCGGCGCGCCGCCGGCGTCGGTGCCCACCTCGAACACGCGCGTCTGGTTGGCGCCGATCGCGGTGAAACGCTTGCGCAGGTTGCCGATCACGAAATCGCTTCCGCCCGCGCTGCCGATGGCGTTCCCGCTCGCGATGGTGAGCAGATTGGCATTCGTGCGCACCTGCCCTGCGGTGAGCGTGAGCGTGGCGTTGACGGTCATACTGTGCGAACCACCGAACGTCAGCCCGCCCCCGCCGCTCACCGTAACATTGTTGAACGCAGTGACACCGGCCGCCGTGCCGTCTATCGTCTGGGCGGAGGCGCTGACGAACGCGAATGTGCCGGCCGGTGCGTTGAACGTGCCGTTGTTGGTGAAATTGCCGTTCACCGTGAATGTGCCGGTGCCGGCGTTGAACGTGCCGCCGTTGACAAAATTGCCGGCGAGGGCGTGGGCACCGTTCCCCGCATTGAAAGTGCCGCCATTGGCAAGGTTGTTGCCAAACGCCACGACTTCGTTCGCCGTGTTGTTCCAGGTGCCGCCGGCATCGACAGTCACCGCGCTGTCGAAGGTCTTGGTGCCGGTGGCAGACGTGATGCCAAGAATTCCGGTGACCGTGGTGGCGCCGGCGACATCGACCGTGGTGTTGGCGAGATTGAACGTGCCCGAATTGACCGCGAGGTTTCCCTGGATGTTGACGGTGCCCGCGGTCGTCGTCGCCGCCTGCGCGCCGGTCTTGGCCACCGTGAGATGGTTGTAGTTGTAGCTGCCGATGGTCTGGGCAATATTGCTGCCGTTCAGAACGACCGTCCCGCTGCCGGCAGTGAACGTCGAATTGCCGCCGAGGTTGCGCCCGACGTTGAGCGTCCCCTGGCCGAGAAAGGTGATGGCCACGCGCGCGGCGCTGCTGAAGTTGCCGCCGGCGGCGGTGCCCGCAAGGTCGTTGGCTACCGTGACCACCGTGCCGGCGCCGTCGCCCAGGCGCAGTTCCACGTCGCGGTTGTTGTTGCTGCCGCCCAGCAGGATGAGGTCGTTGCCCACCGCGAGGCGGCCACCGGCGAGAACATCCACCCGCCGCACCCCGCTGCCCGCGTTCTGGCCGGTCACGGTCATGCTGCCGTTGACGGTCAGCGTGACGCCGCCATTCACCGTCAGTCCCGAGACCAGGCCGCCGGCGGCGAACTGGAGCGTATTCGCGGTGCGGTTGTCCGTCACCGTGACCGTGTGGGCGACGTTGCCGATGGTCACGTTATCGCCGGCGCCCGGAATGCCGCCGGGCGCCCCGACGCAACCCGCGCCTGCCTTGCCCCAGGTGGCTTGCGCGTTCCAGTTGCCGTTCGCGATCGAAGTGCAGTTGGCGGCGAGCGCCGTGCCGCCGGCGCAGACGCAAGACACCAGCAGGACGGCGGCAGTCCACGCTGCGCGTTGCCGTCTCGTGATGAATTTCGTGCTGCTGTCAGGCGGGTTTCTTCGTCGTTTTCCCTGTTCCATCGCGCTGAGCAACCGCCTCCTCGAAGGCAGCCGTTATCGTTTTTGTTGTCAGTTGGGCTGCCACGACCGTCAAAAGTTCTCCCGATTGTGAATGATTTCGTCGCTCCCCCTGCGCGTACCGAACGTGGCGCGGCCGGAAGGATTCTGGTTATAGCTGCCGCCGGTCCAGTTGCCCTGCAGGTACGGGATATTGGCGGTAGTTGCGGCTACCGGCGCCGCGCCGGTGGCCGCACAGGTGTTGCCCGCCGGGACAGCGCCCAGGTTCGCGGTCAGGGTCACGCCGCCGGTGACTCCCGCCCCGGGCGCGGCCAGCTGCAGCGTCCTGCGGCCCGCGGCCAGCGTGCCGCCGCCGCTGATGGCGGTCAGGCACTTGGGCGTGTCGGTCAACGTGCCGGTGTACGCGCCCAGCGCGATGTTTCCCGAAGCGATCGTCGTGCAGGCATCGGCGGCATTGGTGATGAACGCGCTGCCGTTCCAGTACTGGGCCTCCGCCTGCAGGAACAGCGGCAGCAGGTTCGAACCGCTGGCGTTCTGCAGGCGCAGGCGGCCGTAACGCATGGACTTGCCGCCGGCAAAGCCGATGCCGTTACCGGCAGTGGCCGCGCCGAAGGCCGCCGGGTTGCTGGCGAACGCCACCAGGTCCGAATCGATCACGTTGATCGCCAGCGCGATGTCGGCGTCGAACGGCGCATTGGGCGTCGTGGCGCTGCGGGTGAAGATCAGCCCGGTCCCCGATGAGAACGTGAGGGTGCCGACGCCGCTGACAAACGCGCCGATGGCCGGGTCGCCCGTCGTCGCCGGCAATCCCGCGGGATCAAGCGCTGGCGTGACGCCGCCGCCGAGCGCGTCGAAGCGCGAGTACCGCGCCAGCTGGGTGCCGGGCGTCAGGGTGGCATTGGTCAGCTTCACGTACGAGCCGGCATAGTTGGTGGTCGTCGCGTTGGTTAAGCCGTTATTGGTGCCGTTGCGGGCGGTGACTGTCATCACCGGTGCGGTCGAGTAGGTGAACGACCGGCCGACGTAAGTGAAGGTCCCGCAGCCCAGCGCGTTGCCGAATGCCGGCGTGTTGTAGGTCACGTTGAAATTGTCCGGAATAAAACGCCCGAAGCCGCTCGCGCCGGTGGTCTGGGGCACCACGGTGCTGCCGACCGAGCAGCCGTACTGGCCGCCGCTCAGGGTGTTCGAGAAACTGCCCGGAATGCAATGGCCGTTTGCCAGGTCCGAGCTGTCGCTGGTGAAGCTGGCATCGTAAACGGCGTTGGCCGCGAGACCGAAATTACCGACCTCGCTGTAGAAGAAGCCGTTGCCGACCGCGATGCCCGTGCCGATCGGCGCGGCGCCGAACGTGCCGCCGATCGTGCCCTGGTTGGGCGTGCCGATCACCATGCCGACGCCGTTGTTGATGAGCGGCGTGCCGTCGTAGCCCGCCACCGCGGTCGCGGTCAGGTTGAAGAACGCGCCCGTCTTGATCACCGTCGTCCCCCCGGTGCCGGTCTCCGTCGCGTTCGATGAAGTGACGGTGAACCCGGTAGGCCGGACCGCGAAATTGTCGGTCGAGCAACTGGTCACCGTCGGCGACGAAGTCGGCCAGCGGATGCGCACGCGCACGTTGCGGTAAGCCGTGGCAATGGTAAAACCGGTGGCCGTGTTGGCCCGGCCGTTGACCAGGGTCACGTTCTCGGTGCCGCTGATCGAAACCGGCGCGCCGGGGCAATTCAACCCGCCGGTCGAACCCGTCACCAGATCCACCTGCACCGCTTCGTTGAAGGTCGCGTGCTGCACGCCGCCGAGGATCGCCACGATCGCGAGGTTGAAGTTGGCGCCCACCAGCTTGGTGTAGACCGGCCCGGTGATGGCGCCGCCCGCGGTGGACGTCTCGAACGCGTTCAGGTCGCCGGGCGGCGTGACCACCGGGGTTTTTTCGGCAATCGCAAACTCTCCGAGGGCGTTGATACCGGTCGCCGTGGTGTCGTTCGGATTGCGGGTACCGACGGTGGTCGTGCTCCATGCAGCCCCGTTCCAACGCTCGATCTCGAATGCCGCAGTGTTTGCCCCTCCGTCGATGTCCCCGTTGACGAACGTGAACGTCGCGCTGTAGTTCGAGCCCGCCAGTGTCATCGCAGTGCCACTGACGCCGCTCACAGTCAGGCGCCACCAGCGGTTGACGCTTTTGCCGGCGTTCAGGCCCGAAGTGGCAATGTTCGGATGATCGACTGGCGGGTTGCTGGCGCTCCCGATGAGTCCGCCCGCGGTGGTGGCGGCAGCAAAGGTGAGCGATGCCGGCGTGTAGTCGGCGCTGCTGCCGACCTGGAACACGCAGGTGGAGATACCCGCCGGGATGGCCTTCTGGAAATTCCCGACGACGTGGCCGCTGGTGCGCGTCACGTTCAAGGCATTGGCGCAGGACAGGCCGGCGATAAGCGCATTGGCCCCGGTGGTGACGTTGCCGCTGGTGAAGGTGATCGTGTTGGCCGCCCGGACGTTGTTGCCCAGCGTCACCCCGCTGGCGTTGTTGATCGTCAGGTTGTACAGGCTCGCGCCGATGGCGGGGCCGGTAATGGCCGAGCCCGAGAGGTTCTGCGCCGCGCCGCCGTTCATCGCCACGGTGCCGGTGCCGCGGTTGAAGGTGCCGTTGACCGTCGAGGTGGCGCCGCGAAGATTCAACTGCCCGGCCGCGGTATTGGTGAACGTGCCGCTGTTGGTGAAGGTGCCGTTGGCGTTGACGACGCCTCCGGCCGTCAGCGTGAGGGTGCCGGCGTTGGTCAGGGTACCGGCATAGCCGACCGTGTCGCCCACGGTGATGTTGCCCGTGGTGCTGACCGTCATGGTCTCGAGCGCGGCGTTGTTGAGCGTGCCGAGAACGCTCAGCGTGCCGGAACTGACCGTGGTGTTGGCCACGACGACCGCGCTGCTGTTGGCGTAAGTCGCGGCGGCGTTGGTGACGCTGAAGATGCCCGCGCCCACCGTAACCGTGCCGCCGTTGTTGACGCCGCCCGCGCCGTTGACGTTGATGACGCCGTTCGCCGCGGTAATCGAGGCGGTTGCCGACGTGACGGTGCCGGCGGCAGAGGCGACGAGGTTCAGCATGCCGTCGATGTTCGCCCCGTTGCCGGCGACCGCCGGCGCGCCGGTGACGGTCAACAGCGCGTTACGGCCGGCGGCCGCGCCGCCCGTCACCGTCGTGTTGCCGGTCACCGTGATGCGTCCCGTGGTGACCGACACCGTGGCGTTCGTGTTGGTGTTGCTCCCCGCCGTGATGCCCAGGTTGCCGCCCACCGTGATCACGCCCGTCGTCACCGACATCGTGGCGCCGGAAGGATTGACCGTGCCGCCGGTCACGTTGGCGTTGCCTGCAATCGCCAGCGTGCCGCCCGTGACGGTCGTGCTCGGCGCCACGACGTTGCTGGTGGTGGTGAAGGTCGCCGCCGCGTTGGTCATGCTGAACAGCCCGGTGCCCACGCTGACGGTGCCGCCGTTGTTGAC
>CAZOQY010000008.1:17323-24732 GCA_964581835.1 uncultured Streptomycetaceae bacterium
CCCACCGTCAGCACGCCCGTCGTCACCGACATCGTTGCGCTGGACGGGTTGAACGAGCCCCCCGTCGCGGTCGCGTTCCCCGTGATGCTGATGGTACCCGCGGTGCCGGTCATCGACGCCGCGGAAGACGCGAGCGAGCCGCCCGTCACGGCGGCATTCCCGGTAATGTTCAGTTGCCCGTTCAGCGCCACGGTCGTCGAGCTGGCGATCGAGGTGTTGCTGGTGGTAAAGGTCGCCGCGGCGCTGGTCATGCTGAAGATGCCCGCGCCGACCGTGATCGTGTCGCCGTTGTTGACGCCCCCCGCGCCGTTCACGGTAATGCGGCCGCCCGCGGCCGTGATCGAGACGGTGGACGTCGTCGCCAGCGTCGAATTGACGTTCAGGGTGCCGCCGATGATGACACCGTTGCCGACCGCGCTCGCGCCGGTGACGCTCAGGAGCGCGTCGCGGGTATTACTGGTGACGCCGCCGGTCAGCGTCACGTTGCCGTCCACGGTGATCCGGCCGGTCGTGACCGTGGCCTGCGCGCGATTGTTGTTGACGGTGCCCGCGTTGAGGGCGAGGTTGCCGTTGATGGTCGCCGTGCCGGTGGTAACGGTCAATTGAGCGGTATTGTTGCCGCCGCCGCCCGCGGTGCCCCCGTTGATGGTGAAATTGCCGGTGACGCTCAGCGTGCGTGCGCCGACCGCGAGCGTGCGCAGGACGTTGCCAGTGGAGCCGTTGATGACCACGTTGCCGGTGAGACCGCCCGCGTTGGTGACGGTGAGCGAGGTGCCGACACCGCCCAGGTTGAGCGCCGTGGCGGTGGCGCCGGCGTTGATCGTCACCGAGCCCGCAATCCCGGTGGCAGTATTCACGGTCACGGTCGAGCCGTTGGCGATGACCACGTCGTCGACGTTGAGCGGCACGCGCCCGCAGCTCCAGGTCGCGATCGTGTTCCAGTTGACCGCGCCCACGGCGCTGGTGCAGGTGAGCGCCCGCGCGTCGACGGCGGAAAGGAGCCCGAACAACAGCCACCCGACCGAAGCTGCCCGTTTGATCATCGCTCTACCCGCACGCGCACCGCGGCGCGTCCGCCGTGGAGTCCTTGCACTTGGACAGCGTCGCCGTCAGCCGGCGCTCGACATAGCCGGCGGCGGGCGCGGGATTGGGGCAGGGCGACTGGTTGCAGGCCGTCGAGACCACCTCGAACACCCGGATGTCGCGGTTGCCTTCGGTCGCCGGCGTGGCGGCGCAGGTCACCGTCACCGTGAACGGGGACAGCGACCCGGCCAGGGCGGGTAGCGTGGTCGGCGACGCGGGGCACGCCGGCATCACCAGCGGCGAGCAGGTGGCGGGGTTCAAGGCGTTGTTCGGATCGAGCACCTGGAACGCGCTCCACTCTATCCCCGCCCGCGCCGCCTGGTAGGCGCGCACGCCCTGCACGTCGAGCGACTGGCTCGATTGCTGCAGGCCGGTCACCGACAGGATGAAGACGCCGACCGCGGCCAGCACCACGACCAGGAAGATCGCGGTGACGATGCTGAAGCCGCGCTCGCGTGACCGCGCTCGCGGGTCTTGGGTCCCGGGTCCCGGGTCCCGGGTCGCACAGGCCGACTCGTGACTCGCGACTCGTGACGCGTGACTCGAGACTCGAGACTCGCGACTCGTGACTCGTGACTCGTGACTGTACTCAGGGCACATTGTTGACGTGGGCCTGCTGGAACAACCGGACATTCTCGCCAGACTGGCTAATCTGCAAGGTCAGCGCCACCACGCCCGTCCGCCCGGTGACGCCGCCGGTCGCGTAGCTGAAGCTGCAGGCCGCGATATGAGTCGCGAGCAGCGCGTTGCCGCCGCCGGCGGGCGGCGTCGGCTGCGCGAGCGCGATGGGATAGTTCCAGTAGCGCCGCACGAACCCGTTGGCCGGGTTGACCGGATCCGGCGAGCACTCGTACGTCACCGGGTACTGCACGACGTGAAAGCGCTTGCCGGGCGAAGGAAACGGGAACGGTGACGGCGTCCCGCCCGGCGCCGGCGCGGTGAAAGTGACCGGGCCCGCTCCGCTCGCGTTCGTGCCACGGTTGTCGCCGTAATAGGCATTCGCGGTCGTGGTGCCCGCATCCGCGGCCAGGTTGTAGACGACGATCGACTCGGTCCCGCTCAGCGCGGGCACCGGGCCGATGACGTCGAACGCATTGTCGGCGACCGTAAAATCTAGGATGTTGCCGCCGCCCCCGCTGTCCGGTTCGGCGCGGTAACGTCCGCCGCCGCTCGTCTGCAGGTACTCCAGATACGTGACGGTGCCCACCGTCGTGACCCGGATGCTGTTCGGCAGCGCGATGCGCAGGTCGCGCGTGATGCGGCGCAGCGCCGTGTCGGCGATATCGGTCAGTTCGGCCCGGCGCGCGGCGTCTACGTAGCCCTCCATCGGCCGGTTCAGGAAGACGGCGATGGAAACGGCCAGTATGCCGGTGATAGCGATCACCACGATCATCTCGAGCAACGTCACGCCCAGGACGGCTTTTTTCATGGCCCAGTATTTACGGCAAGGCGTTGGGCGCATAGCGCATCCGGTAGCCATGCAGGACCACCCCGGCCGGCAGCGCGGGGTGGGTCACCGTCACCTCGATCAGCAGGGACTCGGCCGCGCCGATCGTCCCCAGCGCGCTGCCGCTGACGCGAACGCTGGCCGCGTACTCGTTCAGCCCGGCGATGGGATTGCCTTCGATGTCCGTGATGCCCCCGACCAGGTCGAGCGGATTGTAATCGCTGACATTGTCGTAAGGCGTCGCGCCCGCGCGCGTCTCGCCGCCCTCGACCCCGATGCCCTCCGGCGTGGCGCAGCCCGCCGCACTGGTCGCCGCGGCCGCCGCCGGATCGTCGGGATCGCAGTAGGTGAAAGGCTGCAATTGCACTTCCTCCATCAGCGCTTCGGCGATCGCGAGCGCCTGCTTCTGGATCATCGGGTCGGCGCTGGCGCGGGCTGAATAGCTGATCGCCCCTGTCACGCCCGCCACCGCCGCGCCGACGATGACTATGAACACGATCAGCTCGATCAGCGAGATGCCGCGCTGGCGCGGCCCGGCGTTACGCCTGCCGCACATAGCCCGTCTCGGGTTCGATCACGATCTGCCGGACGATGTCACCCGCCTCGGCGCCGGTGATCGTAATCGTCGCCGCGGCATTCGGCCGTCCCAGCGCATTGAAGAAGAAACTGGCGGGCGCGGAGGCCAGCGCGGCGACCCCGCCCGGCCGGCCCACGCACAGCCAGCCGGCATCGTTCAGGCAATGAGACGCCGCGTCCGTGCCCGGAGCATTTAGCCGTGCCGGTGCCGCGACACGCTGTCCGGCGCAGGCAACGTCATAGCAGGCCGCGATCCTGTCTGCCGTGACGACCACATACACGTCGCGCCGCTGCGCGATGGCGATCTTCTGCGCCTGGCGCACCACCGCGACCGCCTGGTCGTAATAGCCGCGGGACTCGAAGCCGCCCTTGCCGGCAAAACGGGCCGTGGCAACCGCCGCGAGGATGCCCGCGACAACGATGACAACGATCAGCTCGACCGTGGAAAATCCCGAAGCTTTCATCCTTGCGGTCAAGCGGCCTCGAGCAGGCATGCGCGCCTCAAACAAACGGACCGGGCTCCGTCGCGAAACGGATCTCCACCCGCTAATTCCCTCGTGCCCCGGGAAAGGCAGGACACGCCGGCCGGCGCCGCGGCGCGCGGCTTAGTTGCAGGTCGTCGACGTCGCAGCGATGGTAACCGCACCGCTCGCAACGGTGTAGGTCACCGTGCAGCCCGCGTACCCGGTGTATGTGCAAATGAAGTTGGCAGCGGTCGGCGCGCAGGAAACGGCCGTCGGAACGACAATCGCGTCTTCCATGCCGCCGGTGTTGGCGATCGGGAACCCGGCCGTCGCGCCGGTGCCGGTCACGACCTCGACGTCGATGCCGCCGCCGATCACGATCGGGGTAAGAGCCGTCGAACCCGCGGCCAGCCATTTACCCTGCACGAGCTGCTTGGCCGTCTCCATTGATCCGGCTATGCCCTGCATTACCGCGGCACGCGCTTCACCACCCAGGTTCACGAACCGCGGCAGCGCGGTCGCGGCGAGGATGCCGAGGATCACGATCACCACGATCAGCTCGACGAGGGTAAAACCGGTTTGCTGAGTTTTCATGTATTGCCTCCTGTCATGTACTTCCTGCAATAAGATGGATCCCGGACTTCGCGCGGTTCAGCAACCGGTCGTGACCAGGATGCTGAACGCCGGCGACTGGTTGGGCGCGTTGGGCGCCGTGTAGGTGAAACTGCAGTTGAGCGGGTCGTTGCCGTCCACCGTCAGCGTCAGCACGCTGCCGGGGCCCGCGCCGCCGCCCTGCACGCCGTAGCCGTCGGGCGAGCCCGCGCCCGCGTTGATGCCGGCGGCGCTGACGATGCCGGACGCATTCGCGGTGGGATAGGTATGGACCATGGTCACCGCGACCCCTTCCATATTGAGGTTGCCGGTATTCGACGGCGGCGTCGTGCACTGGGGCGTGGACGCCAGGCAGGCGGCATGCGCCAGCGCCGCGGCGCCCTTCATCGAACCCAGCGCGCCGTTCAGCTTGGCGATCCGCGCCTGCGTCTGCAGGTTGGCGAAGCGCGGCAGCGCCGTCGCGGCCAGGATGCTCAGGATGATGATCACCACGATCAGTTCGATCAGGGTGAATCCCCCGGCGCCCGACGGGCCGGAACGAGCGTGATATTTATCACTCAATTTCGTATGCATGTCTTTGATAGCGCAGCAAAAGCCGTGCCAGTATACCCCCGATCCCCCGTCATGGCCAACGGTAGGTTACGACCGGCAATAACGTGACCCCGGTCACGCTTTCGATCTCCCCGCCCGCGATCCAGATGCGGTCTTTCAGCAAACGCGCGCGAAAGCGCAGTTGTTTCTCGTCCGGCCGACCGTCCAGTTCCAGGCGGCTGCCCGTCGCCACGACGTACACCAGCTGCTTTTCCTGCGCATCGAAGTACCAGTTTCCCGGTTGCAGCGGCTCCCGGAAGATGCCGCCGTAGTTGCCCGGTTTCTGTTCCAGCCACAGGAACGGGTCGGCCTGTTCGAGCACCGTCGCCTGCGCCTGGCGATTCGTGATGATGAACTGCGCCAGCTGGATCTGCAGGCCGGTCTTCACCAGCCTCGCGGTGGACTCCATCGCCGCCTTCTCGGCCACTTCCTGGTAATGGGCCAGGCGATGCAGCAGCACCGTCGCCAGGGCCGAGATCACCAGGATGCAAACGACCAGTTCGAACAGGGTGAAGCCCAGCGCTGCGCGCGGGCTTTCCGTCTCGAGTCGCGAGTCGCGGGTCACGGGTCACGGGTCGCGAGCCGCAACGCGGAACCCGGGATCAGTTTGGGACTCGTGACCCGGGACAGGCCTGGGACCCGGGACTGCTTCATTTCTTGCCGAGCGCGGCCGATCCGAGGTCCCAGATCGGCAGGAACACGCCGAGCGCGAGTATCAGCACCAGCACGCCGAGGCTCACCACCAGGATCGGCTCGATCTGCGAAGCGAGCGACTTGAGATCGTACTCGACCTCGCGCTGGTACATGTCGGCGATCTCGCCCATCAGGTCGTCGAGCGCGCCGGTTTCCTCGCCCACCGCCACCATCTGCAGCACGATCGGCGTGAAGATGCCGGTCGCGAGCGCGGTTTTCAGCACCGATTCGCCGCGCTCCACGCCTTCGCGCATGGCTTCGATCTTGCGCGCGATGTGCACGTTGTCCACGGTCGCCGCGACCATGGTCAGCGCCTGCACCGCCGGCACGCCGCTCCTGATCGCGAGCGCCAGGCTGCGCGCGAAGCGGGCCAGCGTCGCCTTCAGCACGATCGGGCCCGCGATCGGGATTTTCAGCTTGAATTCGTCCCAGGCCATCCGCCCGCGCGCCGTATTGATGTAGGCGCGGAACCCGAACGCCAGCGCCAGCAGTCCCACCAGCAGCACCGGCCAGTACGCCACCATGAAGTTGGAGAACGCGATCAACATCTTGGTCATCGCCGGCAGCTCGGTCTTGAAGCCCTGGTAGACCTTGGCGAAGGCGGGAATCACGAAGATGTTGATGATCACGATCGCGAGCGCCATCGCCGCCACCACGAACGACGGGTAGCGGATCGCCGACTTGACCTGCTCGCGCATGAATTTCTCGAACTCCATGTGCGTGAACAGGCGCAGGAACACCTCCTCCAGCCGGCCGGTCAGCTCGCCCACGCGCACCATGGCGACGTAGAACGGGTTGAACACCCTGGGATGGCGCGCGAGCGAAACGGACAGCTCGTGCCCGCTGTCGAGGCTCTCGCGGATCTCCTGCACCACGCGCGAGAAGGTCTTGTTCTCGGCGGATTCCTGCAGGCCTTTCAGCGCGCCCATGATCGGCACGCCGGCCTTCAACAGCGTGTACATGTGGCGGCAGAAGAGCAGCACCTCGGTATGTTCGACTTTCCGCTCGCGCAGCCGCGCGAGCAGGCCGGGCCCGGCGCGCGACGGCGCGGCGGCGGGCGTGATCTCGATCGGCGTGACGCCGGTGCCGAACAGCAGGCCGGCCACCGTGCCGCTGTCGGCGCCCTCCAGCACGCCCGATACGAGTTGCCCTCCCCGGTCGCGGCCCTTGTAGGCGAAATGCGGCACGGCTCGGCTTCCCCGGCCTAGTCTTCGTACTGATTAGTGATGCGCATCGCCTCTTCCACGGTGGTCGTGCCGGCGGCGGCCAGTTGCGCGGCGTGGCGCCGCAGCGTCCTGCCCGCCATCTCCTCCCGCGCGACCTGGATGAAGCGCTGGATGTCCTCGCCGTTGGCCGCCTCGACCACGGGGCTCGTCATCTCCAGCATCTCGTAGACGCCGGTGCGGCCCAGATAGCCGGTGCCGTTGCAGTGGGTGCAGCCCTTGCCGCGCTTGCAGCGGTTCTGGTCCACCGCGTCGCCCAGCTCGACCCGCAGCCATTCCCGCTCGCCCGGCAGCAGTTCGTGGCCGGCGGCGCAGCTCTCGCAGATCACGCGCACCAGCCGCTGGGCGACCACCAGCTGCAGCGACAGCGCCACCATGTAGCGCGGCGCGCCCATGTCGAGCAGCCGCACCGGCGTGGATATCGCGTCGTTGGTATGCAACGTCGAGAACACCATGTGGCCGGTGATCGAGGCGCGCAGCCCCGTCTCCACCGTGCCCTGGTCGCGCATCTCGCCCACCAGGATCACGTCCGGGTCCTGGCGCAGGGCGGAACGCAGCACGCGCTCGAACGTCAACTCGATCTTCTCATTGACCTGCACCTGGTTGATGCCGCGCAGCCGGTATTCCACCGGGTCCTCGACGGTGATGATCTTGCGCTCGGTGGTGTTCAACTCGCCCAGCGCCGCGTAGAGCGTGGTGGTCTTGCCGCTGCCGGTGGGG
>CAZOQY010000009.1:0-24354 GCA_964581835.1 uncultured Streptomycetaceae bacterium
GCAGGCCTGGGCTTCGCGGCTCAGCGCGTGCCGGCCGCGCAGCTCATCCAGATGGACGCGCGGCGCATTCCCTTTCGCGAAGAGTTCGACGTCGCGGGCGCGTTCGACGTGATCGAGCACATCGAGGACGACCGGGCGGTGCTGCGGGCGTTGCGCGATGCGCTGGCGCCGGGCGGCGGACTGCTCCTGACCGTGCCGCAGCACGCTTTCCTCTGGAGCGAATTCGATGTTCGCGCGCACCATGTCCGGCGCTACCGCGCCGGCGAATTGCGTGGAAAGCTGCTGGAAGCGGGGTTCGAGATCGTTAGAATGACGTCTTTCGTGTCGCTGCTCCTGCCGCTCATGTTCGCTTCCCGCCTGGCCCAGCGCGCCCCCCGCGCCGACTACGATCCGCTGGCAGAGTTGCGCATCGCGCCGTGGCTGAACTGGACGCTGGAACGCGTGCTCGACGCGGAACGCGCGCTCATCCGCGCCGGGGTCGGGTTTCCCGCGGGCGGCTCGCTCCTCGCGGTTGCCAGAAAGCCGGGATGAAGATTCCCTTCAACAAGCCGTTCACCATCGGCGCCGAACTGGATAACATCGCGGCCGCGGTGCGCGAGGGGCACCTCGCGGGCGACGGCCGTTTCACGCGCCAGTGCCACGAATGGCTCGAGCGGACGCTGGGAGCGAAGCGCGCGCTGCTCACGCATTCGTGCACCGCGGCCCTCGAGATGGCGGCGATCCTGTGCGACCTGCAGCCGGGCGACGAGGTGATCATGCCCTCGTTCACTTTCGTTTCCACCGCCAATGCCTTCGTGTTGCGGGGCGCCGTGCCGGTGTTCGTGGACATTCGCCGCGACACGCTCAACCTCGACGAGAAGCTCGCGGCCGCGGCGGTGACGTCGCGCACGCGCGCGATCGTGCCGGTGCACTATGCCGGGGTGGCATGCGAGATGGACTCGATCCTCGCCCTCGCGCGCAAGCACGACCTTATCGTGGTGGAAGACGCCGCGCAGGGCATCCTGGCGGAGTACAAGGGGCGCAGGCTCGGCGCCATCGGCCACCTGGGTTGCCTGTCGTTCCACGAGACCAAGAACGTCATCAGCGGGGAAGGCGGCGCGCTGCTCGTCAACGACGAGCGCTTCCTGCAGAGGGCCGAGATCATCCGCGAGAAAGGCACCAACCGCGCCCAGTTCTTCCGTGGCGAGGTGGACAAGTACACCTGGGTGGACATCGGCTCCTCGTTCCTGCCGAGCGAACTGGTGGGCGCGTTCCTGTGGGCACAGCTCGAGCGCGCCGGCGAGATCAACGCGAGGCGCGTGGCGTTGTGCGCCGCCTACCGGCAGGGTCTGGAACCGCTGGCACGGCGCGGCGTGCTGACGCTGTCGCAACCCGAACCCGAGGGCGTTCACGCCAACGGGCACCTGTTCTACGTCCTGTTGCACGATCTCGAGGCGCGCAGCGCGCTGATCGCGCACCTCAAGTCGCGCGGATTCCATTCGGTGTTCCACTACGTGCCGCTGCATTCAGCGCCGGCGGGCCGCAAGTTCGGCCGCGTCGCGGGGCCGATGACGGCGACCGACGACGTGGCGTCCCGCCTGCTGCGCCTGCCGCTTCACTACGAGCTGACCGAGTCGCAGGTCGCGGGCATCGTCGATGCGATCGGCGTGTTTTTCAAGTCGTAATGCTGTTCAACTCCCACGCCTTCATCTTCCTCTTCCTGCCGGTCGCGCTGCTGGTTTTTTTCCAGCTCGGGCGCGTGAGCGCGAAGCTGGCGGCGGGCTGGCTGGCCGCCGCGTCGCTGTTCTTCTACGGATGGTGGAGCCCGGCCTACGTCGCGCTGCTGCTCGCCTCGGTCCTGTTCAACTACGGCATGGGGCTTGTGATCGTCCGTGCCGTCGAAGCGGGCGACGCGCGGCGCGGCAAGCGCATCCTCGCCCTGGCGGTGACGGCGGACCTGCTGCTGCTGGCCTACTACAAGTACGCGAATTTTTTCCTCGATAACGTCAACATCGCGCTGGGCACCTCCGCCAGCCTGGGCACCATCATCCTGCCGCTCGGCATCTCCTTCTTCACCTTCACCCAGATCGCGTTCCTGGTGGACGCCTGGCAGGGCAAGGCGCGCGAGTACAGCTTCGTGCACTACGGGCTGTTCGTCACCTGGTTTCCCCATCTCATCGCGGGGCCGATCCTGCATCACCGCGAGATGATGCCGCAATTCGGCCAGCCGGCGACCTACCGGCCCGACTACGACAACATCGCGGCCGGCCTCACGATCTTCGTCATCGGCCTGTTCAAGAAGGTCGTCATCGCCGACGGCGTCGCCGCGTACGTCGCGCCGGTGTTCGACGCGCCGCAGGCGGGCCAGGTGCTGACTTTCCTCGAGGCCTGGTGCGGAGCGCTGGCGTATACCTTCCAGCTCTATTTCGATTTTTCCGGCTATTCCGACATGGCGGTGGGCCTGTCGCTGATGTTCGGCATCCGCCTGCCGGTCAATTTTCATTCCCCCTACAAGGCGGCGAACATCATCGAATTCTGGCGGCGCTGGCACATGACGCTGTCGCGTTTCCTGCGCGATTACCTCTATTACCCGCTCGGCGGCAATCGTAAGGGTCCCGCGCGCCGCTACGTGAATCTCATGGCGACGATGCTGCTGGGCGGCCTGTGGCACGGCGCCGGCTGGACCTTCGTCGCCTGGGGCGCGTTGCACGGGGCGTGCCTCGTCGCGAACCATGCCTGGCGCGCGCTGCGCGCGCGCCTCGGCCACGATCTCAGCCGTTCGACGCCATACGGAAGGGCGGCAGGCTGCGCGCTCACCTTCGTTGCGGTCGTCGCGGGCTGGGTGGTGTTCCGCGCGGACAGCCTGGACAGCGCCGGGGCGATACTGCGCGCGATGGCGGGATTGAACGGTTTCGTGCTGCCCGACGTCTGGCTGGCGCGCTGGGGCGGCCCCGGCGAATGGCTCGCGCAACAGGGCGTCGCGTTCGGCGCCACGCCGGCGCTGGCGCGCACCGGCGTCGTGCACTGGATCTGGATCCTGCTCGCCGTCGTGTGGCTCGCGCCCAACACGCAGCAGATCATGGCCGCGGCGCGCCCCGCGCTCGGCGTGCCGGCGGATTCCGCCGCCGCGTGCTGGCAATGGCGGCCGGCCGCCGCCGGCGCCGTGGCGGTCGCGGCGATGGCGGTGGCGGTGATCGTCAATCTCAACCGCCACTCCGAGTTCCTCTACTTCCAGTTCTGATGACCGTGCCAATGACTTCGCGCGCCTACGTGTGGCTGGTGCTGGCGCTGACCGCGGCCTTTATCGTGCCCGCCGCCGCGCTGAATCTCGCGCTCATCGCCAACAGCCTGCGCGCGGACAAGAACCGGCTGGCGAGCGACTGGCAACAGGCGACGCGGGGCGTGACCTATGCGCCGCCGATCTCGTACAACCGCCCGTTCAAGACCCTGCGCCTGAACGACCGCATCGGGGAAGTCGATACCATCGTCTTCGGCTCCTCGACGATGATGGGGCTCACCGCGGACGCGTTTCCGCCGCCGCTGGCGGCCTACAACTTCGCGCAGAGCGGCAACCCCCTGCTCGCGATGATCGGCGAGGCCGAATACCTGGCCGAGCGCCGGGGCAGCCGGCTCAAGCTGCTGGTCATCCCGCTCGACTGGGCGCTGGGATTCGTCTACGAGCGGGGCGAGCCGCGACGGATCGAGCTCACGACGGAGGCGGTGGCAAGAGAGATCGAGGCAGCGCGGCCGTCGCTCGCTTCGCAGCTCGCGGATGCGCTGTCGGCGCCGCGACTGGGAATGCTGGCGGATATACTCCGCGACGCGGCGAGGGCGCCGGATGCCGGCGCTGTATTGCGCCAGGTATTCCTCGAGCCGGCAGGCCCCGAATATCGCTGCGCGGACGGCACGCCGGCGCGCGATTTCGACGTGATCCACCGCGGGCTGTGCAACGGCTTCCGGCACGACGGCAGCGCGACGTTTGCCGATCAGAAGCGGCTCGACGCGACGCGCGCGCCGGCGGCCCTGGCGACCGCCGTCTCGGGGGCAGGGCAGTACGCGATTGCCTTGAAAAAAGGTCGCGGCGTACCCGCGGCTGCGCTGCTCGACGGGCTCGCCCGGCTCGCGCGCCGCGTCGAGGGCCAGGGCGGGGCCGTGCTGTTGCTGATGCCACCGCTGATGCCCGGCATGGAGGAGGCGCTGGCCGCGTCCCGGCACAGCGGGCCATGGCTGAGCATGACGAAAGACGCGCTTGCGTCCTGGAGCGAGCGCGAGCGCATGGTCCTGCTCGACGCGGGCAATTCCGGACGCTACGGCTGCGTCGCGGCCGAGTTCGTCGATCCACACCACGCGCTGCCCGAGTGCTATCGCAAAGTCCTGTCGGTATTTTTCCGAGACCATCCCCGCTTCGCGGCGGGGAATCGCTAGAATAGGCGCGCTCCCGGACCGAATCCGTGAACCCAGCATCCCCGCTTCCCGCCGCCGGCCGCCTCTGGCTGCTCTACGCCATCGCCGCGGCGACTTTTCTGCCCGCGATCGCCTTCTACTACGTCGGGGAAGAGGCGATTTTCCCGATCTCCTCGCTCGAAATGTGGTACCACGGCGAGTGGGTGGAGCAGCGGTTCTACGGCGCGAGCCTCAAGCACAATCCTCTTTATAACTGGCTGATCATCCCGCTGGCATCGCTGGCGGGCTGGGAGCACGTGCTGGCGGTGGCGCGCGCGATCACGATCGCCGCCACGGTCGGTACCGGGCTGATACTGGCGTGGCTCGCCCGCGCGCTTTACGGCGACGATGCGCTCGCCGCGTTCGCCGCGCTCGTCTACCTCACTCTCGCCGACCTGTTTTTCTACCGCGGCTGGCTGGCCTATGCCGACCCGCTGTTCGCTTTCTTCGTGTTTGGCGCCATGGCCAGTCTGTGGCTCGCGTGCCTGCGGCGCAGCAATCGCCTGCTGGCGCTGGCGGTCGCCGCGCTGACCTGCGCGTTCATGACCAAGGCGATGACGGCGTACGCGTTCTACGGTGGCACCGTGCTCGCGCTGTTGCTGGCCGATCGCCGGCACCTGGCGTTCCTGCTCGCGCCGCCGTCGTGGCTCACCCATCTGGCCGGCGCCGCGCTCTTCGCGGGCTGGCTCGCGCTCGTGCCCGACAACGAGGGCCAGGGTTCCCGCATGTTCGCCGAGATCCTCGCCAAGCTCGCGCCGACGAACTGGGGCGACTACGCGCTGAAACTCGTCGCCTACCCGGCGGAGACGGCGCTGAGTCTCGCGCCGGCGCTGCTGCTCGCGGGCTTCTACGCCTGGCGCGGAGCCCGGGCGCGTGCCGTTCTGGCGGAAGATCACGCGCGCGTGGCGCTGGGCATCCTGCTGGTCAATTACCTGCCGTACTGGCTCGCGCCGCAAAGCGCGATGCGCTACCTGCTGCCGCTCTACCCGCTGGCTGGCCTCTTGATCGCGAGATGGCTCTGGCTCTCGGGGCCGCGCGCGATCGCGGTGACGCAGCGCTGGCTGATCGGCGCGATTGCCGTCAAGCTCGTCGCCGTGCTGATCCTGTTTCCGTACTACCAGGCGCATTACCGCGGCGCGAACTATGCCGCGGCCGCGCGCAGCATCGTCGAGCGGGCGGCGGGGCAGCCGCTGTACACGATCAACGACACCGCCAGCGGACTGTCGGTGACCGCCGAGATCGACGTGCTGCGCCTGCCCGCGCCGCCGCTCACGGTTCCCCCCGAGCGCTGGGAATCGGGTTTCGTCGTCGCCTACCGGCCGGACCCGGCGGCAGGAAGGGTCGCCGCGGAGTACCGGCTGGGCGGAAACACGTTGTACCTGCTGTGCCGCGGCGCGGCCTGCGACAAGGCGGCGCGGCCATGAGCCGGGAATGGCGCGATTTCAGCCACGTCGCCAATTTCACCGGCTACATGACGGTGGTCGCGGACCATTTCTCGGCGCGGCCGGGAAAGTTGAGGATACTCGACCTGCCGGCGGGCAACGGGCTGCTGGCCGAGGCGCTGCGCGGCATGGGCCACGAGGTGGTGTGCGGCGACATCAACCGCGAGCGGCCCGATTACCGCTACGTCGACATGACGGCGCCGCTGCCGTTCGCCGACGGCGAGTTCGACGCGGTCATCTGCCTCGAGGGGCTCGAGCACCTGGTGAACCCGGTGCAGTTGATTGCGGAGCTCGCGCGCGTGACGCGCGCCGGCGGCGCGATCGTGGTCTCGACGCCGAACGTGACGAGCCTCTATTCCCGGCTGCACCAGTTGCTGACCGGCGTGCCCTACCAGTTCAATCCCGCGGCGGCGCCGGAAGTCGCGCCGGGCGTCGCGGCCGACCGCGGCCACATATTCCCGCTGTCCTATTTTCAGCTGCGTTACCTGTTCGACCAGCACGGCGCGGTCGCGGCGGCCGTGCTCGGCGACCGCTACAAGAGAAAGATCCTCATGCCGCTCTACCTGTGCCTGTTGCCCGTCGCATGGCTCGCCACCTGGCTGCATTACGTGCGCGGCGGCGACGCGCGCTACCCGGCGCGCAACCGCGACCTGTTCAGGCAGGCATTCCGCGCGCCGTTGCTGTTCAGCCGCACGCTGGTGCTGGTTCTCGAGAAGCGGCGATAATGACGTTATTCCTGTCAGGGCGGGGGGCGAACGGATGAAGTGCGTGGTGCTGGGCGGCGCCGGCTTCATCGGCTCGCATCTGGTCGAGCGACTGCTCGCGGCCGGCCACGCCGTGCGCGTCTTCGACCTGAACGACCCGGGGCCTGCGGGAGGTTACCCGCGCTACGGCGACGTCGAGTGGGTGCGCGGCGACTTTCTCGACACCGCGGACGCGAGCCGCGCGCTCGCCGGCTGCGAGGCGGCGTTTCACCTCGCCTGGACTTCGCTGCCGAAGTCCTCGAACGAGAATCCCGCGGTCGACGTCGAGCACAACATCGCCGGCACCGTGCGGGTGCTGGAGGCGTGGCGCGCTGCAAGCCGGGGCGCCAGCGGCGGCAAATTCGTGTTCGTGTCTTCCGGCGGCACGGTTTACGGCGCGCCGCGCTCGCTGCCGATCACGGAGGCGCATCCCACGCATCCGCTTTCCTCCTACGGCATCACCAAGCTCGCCATCGAGAATTACCTGGAGCTCTACCGCGTGCTGCACGGCCTCGACTACTGCGTGCTGCGCGTGGCCAATCCGTACGGCGAGCGCCAACGCGTTGCGTCGGGGCAGGGCGCGGTGACGACGTTTCTCTACCGGGCGCACCGCCGCGAGCCGATCGAGATCTGGGGCGACGGGCGCGTCGTGCGCGATTACCTGTACGTCGGGGACGTGGCCGACGCGCTCGCCCGCGCGCTCGACCACCGGGGCGAGCGGCGGGTGATCAACATCGGCGGCGGCGTCGGCCGCGACCTGAACGAAATCGTTGCGGCGATCGAGCGCGTGCTCGGCCGGCCGGTCGAGCGACGCCACCGGCCCGGGCGCACCTTCGACGTGCCGGCCAACGTGCTCGACGTGAGTCTCGCGCGTGCTGAACTGGGCTGGGCGCCGGTGACTTCGTTCGAGGATGGGCTGGCGCGGACGCTTCGCTCGTTCAGCGCCGTCTGATTTCTCCGGCGTTTACGCCGCAGCGTCCGTCAGCTCGCGCAAAGCGCGAAAAGGTGTCTGACGCCTTTTTTTCAGGCGGCGGTCAGGTCGCGCAGCGCCGCGATGACTCGCGCCGCCGGCAATCCCTGCAGGCAGTCGCTGTGGCTTGCCACGTTGCGCTCGCAGCCTTCGAGGTGGCAGGGCGCGCACGGCGCGTCGCCCTGGACGAGCCGCACCCGCCCCACGGACTGGCTGCCGAGCCGGCGCCAGGGGTTGGCCGCGGCGGCGTGATCCTTCGGCCACGGCCCCCACTTCACCGGGTCGGTGGGGCCATAGAGCGCGACAGTCGGCACGCCGAGGGCGGCGGCCATGTGCGTCACCGCCGTGTCGGGGCCGAGGAAGACCGCAGCGCGCGCGAGCAGAGCGGCGGTTTCTCCTAACGACAGTTGTCCCGCGAGATTCATCGTCCCGGCCGGCATGTCGCGCGCGAGGTCGGCGACGTACGCGATCTCCGCCGGGTCGGGACCGCCCGTCAATGCGATGCGGTAGCCGCGCGCGGCGAGCCAGGCCGCGGCCTCGATCCAGCCTGCGCGATGCCACATCTTGTAATTGAACTTGGGGTGGGGATGCAGCATCGCGAGCGGCGGGGCACTATCGCCGAGCAGCGCGCCGATGCGCGCGGCGTCTTCCGCGCGCCAGGACACCACGACTTCACGCCGGGGTTCTATCCCGGCCAGTTCCGCCAGCGCGAGATTCATGAGAACCGTATGCGTGTCGCGGTCGTCGAACGGCGCCCAGCGATGGAGCAGCGCCTGCTTCCAGCGTTCTTTCGGCGTGTCGTTCAGCAGCCCGGCGCGCCAGCAGCCGGCGAGGTACGCGTAGAGCGTCGGCCGGTCGCCGTGCAGCGGCGACAGCGCGACGTCGTAGCGGCGCAGGATGCCGAGCAGGAATGCGAGATGTCCAAGCAGACCCGGCCGCTCGGGCACGGTCAGCACGCGGCGCAGGTCGGGGTCGGCGGCGAGCACGCCCTGCGTGCCCTCGAACACCAGCGCATCGACGGCGGCTTCCGGCCACGCCCGCTTGACCGAGCGCAGCAGCGGCGTCGACAGCAGCACGTCGCCGATGCGGCGGGTGACGATGATGAGGACGCTTTTCGGAGGCGTCCTCATAAAAGGATGAGGGATGAGGGATGAGGGATGAGGGATGAGGGGAGCCAATGGCGGCAAAGACTCTCGTTATTCGTCGAGCTTGCGCGGGCTGCCGAGCAGCATGAGCTTGGCGTAGCGGTAGTAGGAATTCTCGGCGTTGATCACGGCGAGCATGAAGCCCTCGCGGCCGTCGAGGAAGCCCAGGCGCAGGAAGTAGGTGCGGAAGAACGCCCAGCCGCCGTGCAGCAGGGCGGTGGCGAGCGAGGCGCGGCGGCCGGATTGGTGAAACATCTGCGCGCTGGTCGTGGAGTAATAGTTGATCTTGACCAGCATCACGTGGAGATCGGGCACGGCCTCGTGCATGAGCGGCTGCTTGATCCGGCCGATCGTGCCCTCGACGATCACCCGGTCGTGGGCGTGGTCCTCGGAGAAGCGCGCGCGCCCGCGCCGCCACAGCCGCGTGATGTAGTCCGGCCACCAGCCGGAGTGGCGCATGAAGCGGCCGCAGAAGCTCGAGCGCCGCGGCATGCGGAACGCGGCGTGGTCGCCGGGATTCGCCATCGCGGCCTCGAGGTCGGCACGCAGCTCGGGCGTGACCCACTCGTCGGAGTCGAGGGAAAACACCCAGTCGCCGGTGGCGCGGTCGAGCGCCCGGTTCTTCTGCGGCCCCAGACCGGGCCAGTCACCGGGCTGGTGCACGTGGGCGGTGAACTCGCGCGCGATCTCAAGGGTGCCGTCGGTGCTGCCGCCGTCCACCACGACGATCTCGTCGGCCCACGCCACCGACGCGAGGCAGCGCCGTATCGTGCCGACGTTGTTCTGGCAGATGATGATGGCGGAGAGCTTCATTTGCCGTTGCCCGGCGCGTATTCCGGCACCCATTTCGCGAGTTCGACGCGCACCGCCGCGTCATCCATCGTGCCTGCCTGCGCGAGCCAGGCCTCGAGGCGTTGCAGCCATTGCCCGTCCTCCGGCCGCGCCCGCGCCACCTTGAGCTTGGGGTGGGGCGTGGCCAGCAGGTTCTCGTCGTCGGCGAGCGGTTCCTCGTAGAGCTTCTCGCCCGGACGCAGGCCCGTGTAGGCGATGCGGATATCTTCCTCGCTGAACCCGGAGAGCCGGATCAGGTCGCGCGCGAGGTCGGCGATCTTCACCGGCTCGCCCATGTCGAGCACGAAGATCTCGCCGCCCTCGCCCATCAACCCCGCCTGCAGGACGAGTTGCACCGCCTCCGGTATCGACATGAAGTAGCGGGTGACCTCGGGGTGCGTCACGGTGACGGGGCCGCCGCGGGCGATCTGCTCGCGGAACTTGGGCACCACGCTGCCGGTGGAGCCCAGCACGTTGCCGAAGCGCACCATGACGAAGCGGGTGCCGCCCCCGCCCTGCAGCGCCTGGCAGGTCATCTCCGCCAGGCGCTTGCTCGCGCCCATCACGTTGGTGGGGTTGACCGCCTTGTCGGTGGAGACGAGCACGAACTTCTCGACGCCGCGCGCCGCCGCCACGCCGGCGACCACGCGCGTGCCGGTCACGTTGTTGCGGATCGCCTGCCAGGCGTTCTCGTTCTCCATTAGCGGCACGTGCTTGTAGGCGGCCGCGTGGAATATCACCGACGGCTGGTGGGCGCGCACCACCTGCTCGACGCGGGCGGCGTCCTTCACGTCGCCTACCGCCGGCACCACCTCGACGCCCGGATGTCCGGCGGCGAATTCCTGCTCGATGGTGTAGAGGGCGAACTCGTTCAGCTCGAACAGCACCAGGCGCCGCGCGCCGAAGCGCGCGATCTGCCGGCACAGCTCCGATCCGATCGAGCCGCCGGCGCCGGTGACCATCACCGTGCGGCCCGCGAGCCAGCTCTTGAGACCGGCGGCGTCGAGCGCGACCGGGTCGCGCCCCAGCAGGTCGTCGAGTTCGACGTGGCGCACCTGCGACACGGTCACGCGGCCGCTCATCAGGTCCTCGAACGAGGGCACGGTCAATACCTTGATGCCGGCGCGCGAGCAGACCTCGACCGCGCGGCGGCGCGCGGTGTGCGCCGCTTCCGGCATGGCGATGATCGCCTGCGAGAAGCCGAGACGGGCACGCTGCGCCGGCAGCGCGTCGATGCGGCCCACCACGTTGACGCCGTGCAGCTGGCGGCCGATGCGCGCCGCGTCGTCGTCGAACACGCCCACCACGCGCCACTGCGGGCTGCGCGCGAGGTCCTTGATCAGGTTGACCGCGGCCTCGCCCGCGCCGACGACGACCACCGGCTCGCGGCTGCCGGGGACCAGGCCGCCGGCCATGCCTTCCTTCCAGGCACGGTAGGCAATCCGGCTGCCCCCCATGATCATCATCAGCAGGATCGGGCTCATGATCAGCACGGAGCGCGGCACGGAAGCCTGGAACTGCAGCATGAGCAGCAGCGTCGGTGCGGCGACTGCCCCCGCGGCCACCGCGATGAAGATGCGCCGCAAGTCAGGGAGGCTGGCGTAACGCCAGATGCCGCGGTAGAGACCGAGACTCCAGAACAACACCGCGTGCACCGCGATCATCCAGGGCAGGGTTTGCAGTGAGAGTTCCAGGTAGAAATCGGAAATATCGAGGTTGAAGCGCAGCCAGAACGCGAGCATCCAGGCGGCAGCGCAGGCGGCTGCGTCGTGGGCGAAGGCGAGCAGCGTGCGCCAGTGGGGGATCATGCGCCCCCTGCGGCGACGTGGCGATGCCAGCGCTGCTCGACCAGCAGGATCAGTCCCAGGTAGACGGCCGCGGCCGCGGCGAGGATGGCGGCCTGGGCCGGCGGCGGCAGTGCCAGCGCCGCGAGCGCGGCGGCGGCGCAGGCCAGCATCAGCGCGTATTCGGCGAGCGCGGTGCCGCGATGGCCCAGGCCGATGCGCACCAACCGCTGGTAATAATGTTCGCGATGGGCCTGCCAGAACCGTTCGCCGCGCAGGCAGCGACGCGCGAGCGTGACGCTGGCGTCGATGATGAACGGCGAGAACACCAGCAGCGGGAACCACCACGTCCAGTCGTGCTGCAACCAGCCGATCAGGCCCAGCGCGGCGGCGAGGAAGCCGAGCGGCACCGAGCCGGCGTCGCCCAGGAAGATGCGCGCGGGGTGGAAGTTGAACACGAGGAACGCCGTCGCGGCCGCGGCGATGCTGAAGTTGACCAGCGCGAACTCGCGGCTGCCGGCTGCCCACGCCGCCGCGCCGTAGCAGGCGAAGCCGATCAGCGCCATGCCGCCGGCCAGCCCGTCCGAGCCGTCCATGAAGTTGTAGAGATTGGCCATCCACGCGAGCGCCAGCGCGACGACCGCGACCGCGAGCAGGTCGTGCCCGGGCGCCAGCACGATCGCCGAGAAGGCGCCGCAGACGGCGAGGTGGGCGGCGAGCCGCCACGCCGCCGGCAGGCCGCGCGCGTCATCGAGGAAGGAAACGGCGAGCAGCACGCCGCAGGCGATCCACAGCGCCGCGGGCAGGTTGGGCGCGATGATGCCGACGGCGAGCAGCGCGCCGGCGTGCAGGCCGAGCCCGCCGGTGCGGGGAACCGGCGACTCATGCAGCGAGCGGGCGGTGGGGCGATCGAGAATCAGGGTAGAGAGCCGGCCCCGGGCGAGCCACCAGATGGCGAGCAGGGCGGCGGAAAACGCGGTCAGCGGGGCCCACGAAGCGGGTTGCACCATTCCAGCGGCTTCAAAAAGGGCTTCAAAAGGCGCTCATGCGCGCGACCTCGAATAATACCTTAACTGTCGTGAGGCGTGAGGCTTGAGGCGTGAGGCGTGGGCCTCGATTCGCGGTACCAGCGCGCGGTTTCCGCCAGACCTTGCGCGAGCGACGTGCGCGGCTGCCAGCCGAGTTCGCCGCGAGCGAGCGAGCAATCCGCCTGCAGCGAACCGGCCAGTCGCGAGAATTCCGCGCGCCGTCCGGCCAGCGTCGCGCCGAGCCGCAGCAGGGCCGGCGGGCACGGCAGCAGGCTCGGCTCGACGCCGAGCGCAACGGCGATCGCGCGCACGAGATCGGGGGTGGAAACGTCCTGTCCATCGGCCAGCAGGTAAGTGCGCCCTGCCGCGCGCGGGGCATCGATTGCGCTGACGACGGCATCGGCGAGATTGCCGACGTAAACCAGGCTGCGGCGGTTGGCGATCGAGGCAAGCGGCAGCGGCAGCCGGCGCGCGACCAGGTTCATCAGGCGCAGAAAGTTGCCTTTCACGCCAGGCCCGTAGACGAGCGGCGGGCGCAGCACGACGATTTCCAGGCCGGTCTCGGCGGTGATGCGCGCGAGCGCCTGCTCGGTCTCCCATTTCGAGAGGCCGTAGGCGTCCTCCGGCCGCGGCGTGTCGTCCGCGGTGTACGGCCGGGTATCGGTCGCCTCGCCGTTCACCTTGATGCTGCTCATGAACACCAGGCGGCGAACGCCGGCGCGCGCCGCCTGGCGCGCGAGCGCGCGCGTGCCCTCGACGTTGACGCGGCGGTACTCGGCGAGCGCGTCGGGCGCGGTCTCTCGCAGCACGTGGGTGCGCGCCGCCAGGTGCACCACGCACTGCACGCCGTCGAGCGCGGCACGCCAGTCGGTATCCGGGCCGAGATCGCCGACCGCGACCGTGTCGGCTGCCGCGGGGGAGGCGCTGGCGCGGACGCCACGGCGCACGGGGCGGCCGGCGGCCGTGAGCGCGTCGCACACGGCGCGGCCGACGAAACCATTGGCACCGGTAACCAGCACTGTATTGGTGGGGTTCATCGCGTCAAGCCGGAAAGGCGTGATTCGTGGGTCGTGATTGGTGATTCGTGTCGGGCAAGCAACGGGACACGCTTCGCGAGTTTTTTCAAATCACGATTCACGAATCACGATTCACGGGGGTAAAGAGCGCCGCGATTTTTACGCGATCGGGTTCGTGCACAACGCCCCGTTCCGTGATCAGCGCCGTGACGAGTTCCGCGGGCGTGACGTCGAACGCCGGGTGGCGCGCGGCCACGCCTGCCGGCGCCCACTGGAGGCCGCCGTGCCCGCGCACTTCGACCGGGTCGCGCTCCTCGATCGGGATGGCGGCGCCATCGGCGAGCGCGCGGTCCACGGTGGACAGCGGCGCGGCGACGTAGAAGGGGATGCGGTGCCGGTGCGCCAGCACCGCCACCATATAGGTACCGATCTTGTTGGCGACGTCGCCGTTGGCGGCCACGCGATCGGCGCCGACGATGACGGCGTCGATCTCGCCGCGGCTCATCAGGTGCCCGGACATGTTGTCGGTGATCAGCGTCACCGGGATGTTTTCCTGCGAGAGTTCCCAGGCGGTGAGGCGCGCGCCCTGCAGGAACGGGCGAGTCTCGCCCGCGATCACGGAAACGCGCTTGCCCGCTGCGACGGCGGAACGGATCACGCCGAGCGCCGTGCCGTGTCCCGCGGTCGCCAGCGCGCCGGCGTTGCAGTGAGTCAGCACGCGCGCGCCGTCGCCGATCAGCGCCGCGCCGTGGGCACCCATCGCCCGGTTCGCCGCCACGTCCTCGGCGGCGACGGCGTGCGCTTCCTCCAGCAGCCGCGCGGCGGATTGCGCCTGGCGAACGGTGCCGAAAACGGCGCGCATGCGTTCGAGCGCCCAGAACAGGTTGACTGCGGTCGGGCGGGAACCCGCCAGCGCGTCGAACGCCCGGTCCATGCCAGCGGTGAATTCGGACACTGCCGCCTGTTGCAGCCGGGCCGCTTCCAGCGCGATGCCGTAGGCGGCGGCGCAGCCGATGGCGGGCGCGCCCCGTACCACCATGTCGCGGATGGCGGCGGCGGTCTCGGCCGCGCTCGCGCAGGCGACGTACTCGACCCGCGCCGGTAGCAGCCGCTGGTCGATCAGTTCCAGCCGGTCATCACGCCAGCGCAGCGTCTGAACTCCGTCACTCGTCACTCGTCACTCGTCACTGGGGTTAAATAACGCGGTCGTTGCCGCCATCCACCGGCAACTGCGCGCCGGTGGTTTTTGCGAACAGCGGGCCGCACAGTTCGGCGGCGAGCTCGGCGACGTCGCGGCTCGTCACCTCGACCTTGAGCACGTTGTTCCTCTTGTACTCCTCCACGCTCACGCCGTAGTGTTTCGCGCGCGTGGCGAGCACGTCGCCGGTCCACGCCGCCGTGTCGAACACGGCGTTGGGGTGCAGCGTGTTGACGCGGATGCCGTCGGCGCCCCATTCGAGCGCCGCCACGCGCGCGAGCTGGGTAAGCGCGGCCTTCGACGCCGAGTAGGCGGCGGCGCCCGGCCCCGGCGCCGGCACGTTCTTGGAGCCGATGATCACCACGCGGCCGCCGCGCGGCGCGAGCTTCAGCAGCGGATGGCACTCGCGCATCAGCACGAAATTGGCATCGAGGTTGATCGACATGACGCGGCGCCACTCCTCTGAGGCGAGCGCATCGATGCGGTTCCCGCCCGGAAAGACGCCGGCGTTCAACACCAGCAGGTCGAGGCCGCCGTAGGCGCGCACGCCGGTTTCCAGTGCGGCTGCCACGTCTTTTTCCGAGGTCACGTCGCACGGCAGACCGAGAAAATCGGCGCGGCTGCCGATGAGTTGCGCGACCGCGGGGTTGACGTCGAGGCCGATCACGGCGGCGCCGCGCGCGAGCAGCGCCTCGACGCAGGCCTTGCCGATGCCGGACGCGGCGCCGGTGACGAGCGCCACTTCGCCCGAGAACACGGGCGGCGTTCCCGCCTTCTTCAGCTTGGCCTGCTCGAGGTCCCAGTACTCGACGTCGAAGATGTCGCGCTCGGGCAACGCCCGGTAGCCGCCCAGCGCCTGCGCGCGCAGGATGACGTCGATGGTGTGGCTGTAGAGGTCGTGCACGATGCGCGCGTCCCTCGCGGTGCGGCCAACGCAGGCGAGGCCGAATTCCGGGTCGAGGACGACGCGCGGCGCCGCATCGAGCATCTTCTTCGGCTCCTTTGCCGAAGCCGCATGCCGGTCGAAGTACGCCTGGTAGTCGGCGGCATAGGCGGCAACGTCGCGGCCCAGCATCGGCACGCGCTTGGTGCGGATCACGTGATCCGGCGTCGCCGGCCCCTGCTGCGACAGCGTGGCGACGTCTTTCCGCTTCGCGAAATCGAGGAATTTCGGATCGGCGTGCGTGGCCAGTATCAGCGGGAATCCCGCGCATGAGGAAATTTCCCGCCGCAGGCGTGAAATTTCCTGACGAAGAGCCGGTTTCGTGTCGGCGGTCGGGGGCTGCGGTAGCTCCCATGCGCCATTTCTTTTCAGGTAATTCTCGGCGCGCGAGACCAGCTCGATCATGCGCTCGTAGGCTTCCTTCGCGGTCGCGCCGAACGAGAAGATGCCGTGGTTCAGCAGCACCATGCCGATGGTGCGCGGGCCGGATTCGGCGGCGAACAGCCGCGCGCACTGCCGGGCGAGATCGAACCCCGGCATCACGTACGGCACGATCACCGTGTCGCTTCCGTAGATTTCGCGGGCGCGCTTCTCGCCGTCCGGCGTGTTGGTGACCGCCAGCAGCGCGTCGGCGTGGGTGTGGTCCACGTACTTGTGCGGCAGGATGGCGTGGAGGATGGCTTCGACCGACGGCGCCGGCGCGCCCGCCCGCGTCACCTGGGTGGCGAGCTCGTTCATCATCTGCGTGTCGGACAACGCCTCGAGCTGGGCGAGCTTCACGAGGTGCGCCATGCGCGTGGGCGCGAAACCGGCCGACTCGATGGTCTCGAGGTCCCAGCCGCTGCCTTTCACCAGCAGGATGTCTTCTTCCTCGCCGACGGCGTTGCGCGCTTTCGTCTTGACCGAGGTGTTGCCGCCGCCGTGCAGGACCAGGGTGTGATCCCGCCCCAGCAGGCGCGAACTGTAAACCCTCAGCCCGATTTCGCCGGGGTGGTTGCGGGACTCCTCGTCGGTCCAGAGGCTCTTCATCTAGTACATCCACCTGGAAGAAGGAAAGCGGGGTTCCAGCGATTCTCCCGTAACGGGATCAGCCAGCGGCGGGAAGGTCTTGATCCCGGCCAGGGAAAAGCTGGTGAAGGCGTACCGGCACGACCTGAGCGTGACGAGATCCGCGACTTGCTGCCTGAGGTCGGCAAACTGCTCCGTGGCGATCACCACGAACTCGGGCCCGTCGCTGACCAGCCGTTCGTGGGGCGCGACCGCGACGCCGCCGGGGCCGCGGTAGGCGGCTGCGTCCCCCGAGACGTAAATTGCAGAGAAACGAATGCCCGCGGCGTCCAGGCGCGAGCACACGTCCCCGATCGCCGCAGGCGTTCCTGCGACGGCGGGAGACACGCCGGCCTGCTTGAGAAAGTTCGTGTCCGCGGCCAGCAGGCGTTCCGCCGCCGTTTCCGGGTGCGGCCGCTCGGGCGCGCTCCAGAAGTAATGCAGTGACGCCTCGCCTGCCGGCTCCGGTATCTCCCCGCTGCGCCGGAAACAGAATCGGTATCGCAGGCGGTGGTCATGGGCAGCGAGCCGCCGGGAGACGGGAAAGCCAACGGCCTGCATCGCGCGGGTGAAACTTTCTTCCGTAGGCCACCAGGAGTAGGCGTTTCCGATTCCGTGGCGGGGGTGCCTCGACCGGTTCGCCGTTTCTTCCCCGGAGCCATGGCCCTCGGCGAAACGGATGCCGGGCAGAGCCTTGCCCCGGAATTCCATCGATCCGGATGCATGCAGCAACCCGGAAAAATGACAGGCCGCCCGGTGCGTCTCGTCGCGGGGCGCCAGGTGCGTGCAGAAGTAGGCCAGGTTCGAGCAGTTCCCGGCGATCAGCTCCATCAGGCGGAAGGGCCGATCGAGATGGTGTATCAGTCCCGACACGAACACCGCGTCGGCCCGCTCCCACAGCGACTCGTCGAGCACGTTGCCCGTCCTGAACTCGACGTTGGCGTAACCGAGCCGGTCGCGCAGGTAACGGGCGCGCGCGACGACGGCGGGGCGTCCCTCGATGCCAATGACGCGCGCGCCGGTCCTGCCCAGTGCGACCGTGCTCGTGCCTTCTCCGCAACCGATGTCGAGCACCGTGCATTGCCGCCACGGCTTTCCGAGCAGCGGGCCGGCGAGGCGGATGAACTCCAGCGGTCGCTGGTCTTCCAGGGAGGTGTAGTCGGGATAGTAGACGCCTTCCGGCAGAGCGCCGGAAAAAATGTTCGATGGCACGCCCAGCCGGTAACGCGCATCGGCGCCGTTGACCGCCGGCGCGCGCGCGCGGCGCAACAGCCGTTCTATACGTTCCAGCATGAATGACCTCGGGAACCGGATGTCGCGCCGTCCAAAACGCAATTATCGCCTGCCGACCACGACCACGGGGCCTTTCCCGAGCCATGAGAAGGACTCCGTCGCAACCGACGCATAGCCCAGCCGCAGCATCTGCTCGGTGCGTGCCCGTGCATCAGACGTGGTGACGATCACGGCGAACTGGCTGCCGAGGGTAGCCAGGATATGCGCGATATTGTCCGATTCAGCCTGCGTCGCGTGGGCGTACTTCGCCAGCGGGTCGACGCAGAGCACCGCATCCCCGACCGGCGGGTTCCTGAGGAAGTGGCGGTTGACCGGATGCCCGTAATAGAGCGCCAGATGCCCCCTGGCCGCGCGGCTCGCGGCCTCGCGCCGCAGCGCGTCGAGCTCGTTCTCGCGCTGATCGATGACCAGCACGTCGGCCCGGTCGCGCGACCCCGGGAACTGCCGAAACGAATCCGCGCCAAGGCAGATGATCGAGCGCGCGAGGCCGGTGTCGAATTGCTTTTCCACGTGCTTGACCACCGCGGTCGCGGGAGTTGTCGGCGGCCGCACGTCATCCATTTTTCCGGATGGGAGTTTTTCGATGAAGTCGCCCAGGAAATCCATGGCCTGCTCCGGGCCGAGCGAACGCGCCGCCGCAAAAACTTCCTGGCGCAGGTCTCTCAGCAGCCCGTCTGCCGCCAGCGGCGCCTCATCGGAGGGGGTGAGCGGTCCCTGGTGAGCATGGTCGCCCATGGACAGGCGTGCGAGTCGGGCATGGCGTGGCTGCGTGGCCAGCAGTGCCAATGGCGCCAGCATGCCGTCCCAGTACCGGTTGAACGACCGAAAGGGCTGTTCTTCGGGAATGGAAGGCAGTGGCCGTATGCCGCCCAGGTCCACCCAGCGCGGCTCGTCAATACCGAACAGCATGTAGTTTCCGAAGTGGGCGTCCAGCAGCGCCAGCCCGGCCGGCAGCAATCGCCGGTAGATCGCCAGCCAGCGCAGCGCAGCCTGCCGCAACGCCGCCGAGGTCAGGCGCTCGCACGGCACGTCGAATGGCGCCTTTTCCATTTCCACGACGGTGCGATAGCCGGGTACCGGCGTTTCGGAGATCCACATTCGCACGACCAGACCGTCCTCCATCAGCGCGCGCACGGCCTCGTGCTCAAGTATCGCGCGCACCACGGCTTCCTGTTCCGGGAAGATGGCGCGGAATATCCTGTCGCCAGCGACGAAAACCCGGCCAGCGGGGTCGGTACAAGGTGTGTTGATCCAGCGGATCATGGGCGCGGGAGAGTGCGGTTTTGCGGTCGCCGTCACCGCTGCCAGTCGAGCACCAGCCGCGTGACGTGACGCGTCAGAGAATCGTCGGCGACGCGATTCCGCACCCGCGATGCCGGCACCGGCGCCGTTCGGTCGTGCATATAGGCCAGGTTCGCGTACAGTCCGTATCGTATCCAGGTGCACAGGCGCATCCGCGAGCCGGGCAGCGCGCCGCGGTGCAGGCCAAAGGTATCGGACACGGTCGCCAGGCCGGCCTGGCCCTCGATGCGGCGGATGTAACGGCCAAACAGTTCTTCGTACAAAGCGTCATTGCCGTAGCCGGTGCCGCCGCTCAGCCATCGCAGTTCATCGGCGCCAGCGACCGGGGGTTTCCTGCGAAACGGCCGCCACGATCGCGGGCGCAGGCGTGATTCCACCACTTCCCGGTCGTGCGTGCCTTCAATGAAATAGAATTCGCCCTCTCCGGCCTCGACTGCGGTCCAGTAGATGAACACGACCGCGAAGCGGTAGTCGTCCTCGTCCCGGTGGTAGTGATGCGTCATGCCCGGGCCGGGATTGGGGAAGGTCCAGAACGTGTTGATCGAATAGAGCGAGGGCGCGCAACCCAGGTACGTACCCACCAGGTCGAGCACCGCGGGATCGAGCGCGAGTTCGATGATGCGGGGCGCGCCCAGGTTCTGCTCCAGCGTGTAGGAGGCATAGTTCGAGCACGCGGCTGCCTGCTCGAGACTGCGCGTCACCCCGTCGCTTTTCGCGGGCACGTGAGCCGCGTAACAGGGCGCGCGCCTGAAATACTCTTCAACCGCTGCGCAGGCCGCCGACTCGACGTGCAGTGGCGCGCGGCAGTGCCCGTCCCTGCGCAGTAGCGCGATCAGCTCGGGGTCGCGCCCGCCGCGGAAGCCGTCGACGCGCTCGGCGGTGGTTTGCGCCATCGCCCGCGCGACCGCGTCCCGTCCTTCCCAGCTGATCCTGTGCTGGATCCCGCGCATCAGCGCAAGGTGGTACCCATCAGGCAGGGATGCGCCATCCGCTGTTGTTGCCATCGGATCCATCGTCGCCGTGGTGGTCGGGTCAATCCATCGGAGTGGGTGCATATCGTAGCGCAACGGGGCAGTCAAGGCGCGCCGCGTGCCTGGCGCCGTTCCAGAACGACACGGGCAACGTAGCGGGCGACAAACCAGACAAACAGGCGCAGCCGCCAGGGCAGCGGCAACTCGCGGTCGAATAACGTGGACTCGAGAAAACCGCTGGAGGACAACGCCGTTTCGCGAAACGCGGCCTTGCCGTCGCCGCCTTCAATGGCGCCCAGCAGGCGCGCCGCGCCCGCGCCGCGTTCGGCGCGCAGGCCCAGAAAGGTCAGGTCGTCGTGGAAGCGGCCGCGACCACCGTAGACCTCGTCGAAGTCGGCCTTGCCCGTGCGATAGTGCATGTGCTCGAACACCACTTCCTCGAGATATATAAGCCGCGCGTGGCCGCGGTGCTCCAGCCGCTTGAAGATGTCGAGCAGATGATAGTCGATGAAGGCGCCGCGATAGGCACGCGGGAAAGCCTCGCCCAGCAATTCGCAGGCCTTGCGCGAAAGTATCGGGAATGCGCTCAGGCCGCGCCCCTTGAAAAGGTCATTGGGGTAGGCCATGTAGATGCCGTCCTGCATGGCCGCGTGCATTTCGCGCAGAACGCGGTCCCAGCCGCGCGTCTGAATCACCACGTCGTCGTTGCCCAGGGCCACGATGTCGCCGCGGGATTTCTCGAAGCACGCAGTATTGTAGTGGCCCATGGTCGCGCGCGGCCCGATCAGGGTGTGGACTTCGAGGCCTTCCACCTTGAGCCCATGGCTCGCCGGGTCGTCTTCGTCGGCGTAGATGATGACTTCGACGAGATCGGGGCGCTCGCTGCGCGCCAGCACGCTCTCCAGGAACCGGCGCAGCAGCTCGGCGCGGCCCCGGGTCGGCACCAGCAGCGAGATCCGGGCGTGAGTGGCCAGGTCGCGCTGGTTCGACATGCGTTCCCGGTAGCGCGCGGCCACGTCCGCAGCCGGCCCGGCATCGACGACGCTGCCGAAGTCGAGACAGATGGCTTCATCGCAGACCTCGGCGACTTCCTCCATGTTGTGGGAAACCAGGATCAGCGTGCCGCCGCGGCTCTTGAACTCGCGCAGCGCGTCGAGGCACTTGCGCTGGAAGCGCGCGTCGCCGACCGTGAGCACTTCGTCGATCAGCAGGATGTCGGCCGGCGAGTGGATGATGACGGAGAAACGCAGCCGCGCGACCATGCCCGCCGAGTAGCGGCGCAGCGGCCGGTCGAGGCTTCCCTCCATCTCGGAAAACTGGGCAATGCGCGCATAGAGGGCGTGAATTTCCCTGAGGGACATGCCGAGCATGGAGCCGTACAGGAAGACGTTCTCGCGGCCGGTGAGATGCCCCTGGAACCCGGCGCCGAGCTCGAGCAGGGATGCGAGGCGCCCGTTTACGGCGATGCGTCCGCGGTCCGGCTGCATGGCGCCCAGCAGGATCGACAGCAGGGTTGTCTTGCCGCTGCCGTGCGGACCGATCACGCCGAGCGAGCGACCCCGGGACACGCTGCAGTTCACGCCGGATAGCGCCCACTGGCGGGCGAAACGCGTGTCGCGCGGCGCGCCCCCGAGCATCAGCCCGCTCAGCCCGGCGGGCCGGCGGGCGCGATACGATTTCCAGAGATCGTCGCAGACGACGGCTTGGGTCATACCACTTCGCCGATGCGGGGCGCGAGCCTCCGGTAGAGCAGCCACGCGACAGCTCCCCCCGCAATGGCGAACGCGGCGACATAGGCCATATCGGCGGGATGGAGCGCCCTGTCCATGAATACCGAGCGCCACGACTGCATCAGGGCGTGCAGCGGGTTCAGCTCGAAATAGTGCGCGAGCGGTTCCGGGACCATGGAGATCGGGTAAACCATGGGTGTGGCGAAGAACAGCACGAGAAAGCCGATGCCGAGCAGGTGCTCGACGTCGCGCAGGTAAGCGTTGGCCAGCGCGCAGGCGAGCGCGAGCGGGTAGACGAATGCCACCTGCAGCGCCATCATCAGCGGGATCTGCCACAGCCACGAAGCGGAAGCCGCGTAGCCGCCGGGGAATACCACCCAGGCAACGATCAGAGGCAGCGCCAGCGCGAAGTGCATCGTTTCCGCCGCCACGTTGCTCAGGGGCAGTATCGCGTGCGCCAGGCCCATTTCCCGGACCAGCGGGGCGTTGGTGACGAAACTGCGGGCAGCAGCCACGACGCTCACGTTCATCCACGCCCAGGGGAAAAGCCCGGCGGCGAGATAGACGGAATAATTGTCCATCTCCAGCCGCATGATGACCTTGAAGGCGACCCAGAACACGAACGCGAGCGCGAACGTGGTGCCCACCGCCCAGACGTAGCCGAGGAAGCGGCCCTTGTAGCGCGCTTTCAGCTCCATGCGCGCGAGCAGGTAGAGAAACTCGAGGAACTGGCGCGGACTGCGTTCAATGGTCGTCATGCGCGAACCCCCGTGTCAGTGATCGCCGCCGCGGCCATGCTTCGCCTCCGCCCGCGACAGGCCCATGCGCTGGAGCGTGCGCGCGAGCAGGCGGGCGGCTTTCCCCGCGTAGTGCTGCGCACGGAACCCGAGCGAGCGCAGCACGCGGTGCCCGAGCCAGCTGACCCTCAGGTACAGCACGCGCAGGGCGCGCCGCGCGCCGTAGATCACGATGCGCGCGTGCAGCAGCAGGGCGGGATACGGCATCCGGTCCAGGCGGCGCTTCACTTCCTCCAGGCTCGGCGCTTCCACGGCGCGCCGGTAGAAGCGCCGCTCGAGGCGGCCCCGCGTCAGCATGCGATAGCCTTCGGAAATGCCGAACCACGCCCCGTCGTGGGCGACGATTTGGTGCCGGCGATAGGACTCGATCACCGGCACCTGGGCTTCCACGGCGCCCTCGCGCCGCAGCCTCTCGAACTCGGGAACCGCGGCCCAAGCGCCCTTTTCGAGCGCGTCGTAGCGGCCGGAGTCCATCCATTTCCGGACGAAGTACTGCCGCTGCGGCTCGTGCAGCAGGTAGGCCTGGTTCGTGCCCTGCTCGAGCGTCGCGCCGCCGATGTGCGTGACTTCCGAATGCGGCGTGCACACCACCTCGTAGCCGGCTTCCCACACGCTCAGACCGTAGTCGATGTCGAGGAAATACTTCGAATAATTCTCGTCGAGCCGCAGGTGGCCGCACTTGGCGAGATCGATCAGCATCACGGCGCTGCACAGGGTCATGTTTCGCCGCGGTGCCGCCGGCTTTTCCAGGTCGTGGCGGTGTCCGCCTGAGCGGTCGCCGTGCATGACGATGCCGGCGTAGTTGAAACGGCCGTAGGCGTCGTAGTGCACCGGCGTCACCACCCCGACCCGCGAGTTGACGCAGGCGAGGAGCGCGTCGGCCCAGCCCGGCTCGACGAACACGTCGTCGTCCATCAGCACCAGGTAATCGGTGCGGGCGGCCCGGATCAGCCGGTTCATCTCGCGCGCGTGATTGAAGTCGCTGCTGCGGCTGTTGTCCAGGATCACCAGGTCGAAGTTGCGCGTGTAACGCTTCAGGTCGGCGAGGCAGCGCCGGGCGTGGGGCGAGCGCAGGTCCGCCGTCACCACGCCGACGGTGAGGCGCGTGCCGGTGCCGTCGAGCGGCCGGCTGTCGGCCGCCACGCGCACATTCGCCGGACTGCGCATGCGCAGCGGGTCGAGCGGGCGGTCGAGATTGGCGCGGAACAGCTCCTCGTCCATCGCGCCGCGCCGGGCGCGGATGCGCCCTTTCAGTCGCGCCGCCAGGTCCTTGCGGGCCGGGAAAGCCGCCACGTAGCGTTCCGTGTCCTGCCCGTGGATCACCGGGTCGGGCACGTAGACCCGCTGCCCGGCGACGCTGGCGGCGTAGTTCTCGTGCTCGAACAGAACGTCCGGCAGGTACTGGATGCGGTGTTCGCCGAGCAGCACCAGCAGGTCGAACACGTTGTAGATGTGGTCGTCGATGCGGTAGCGGAGGTAGTTCTCCGGGCAGATGCCGCCGGCCAGTTCCGCGTAGCGCCGGCTGACGCAGGGAAAGACGCACAGGCTGTCCTTGTAGGTGCCGTCGTTGACGTGCACCAGTACGACCTCGTCCGGGAAGCTGCGGAACACGGCGCGGATGCGGCCGTCCCAGCCCGGCGTGCGCACCACCACGTCGTCGTTGCACAGCATGACGTAATCGCCGGTCGAGGC
>CAZOQY010000010.1:0-19104 GCA_964581835.1 uncultured Streptomycetaceae bacterium
CGCTGACCTACAACGCGGTCGCGGTCGGGCTGACGCTGGTGCTCGGCCTGTGGGGCACGTACGCCGCCTGGGATTACGCGCGCGACAGCGCGGAGGCGGAAGCCCGCTCGCGCTTCGAGAATCGGGTCGAGCAGCTGACCGATGCCATTCGCGACCGGCTGGTCGACCACGAGGAACTGTTGCGCGGCGCCGCCGGCCTGTTCGCGGTGTCGGGGTTCGCGGAGCGCCAGGCCTGGCGCGCCTACGTCGCCAGCCTCGAGCTCGAAAAGCGCTATTCCGGCGTGCAGGCCATCGGCTTCGCCCTGCGGATGCCGGCCGGCGAGAAGGAGGCGCACGAGCGTCGCATGCGGGCCGACGGATTTCCTCAGTACAGAGTACGCCCCGCGGGCGAGCGGCCCGAGTACGCCCCCGTCGTCTACTCGGAACCGTTCACCGGGCGCAACGTGGGGATCCTGGGCTATGACATGTTTTCCGAGCCGGTCCGCCGCGCGGCGATGGAACTCGCGCGCGATACGGGAAAAGTGTCCATGACCGGGAAAGTCAGGCTGGTGCAGGACACGCCGGGCGACATGCAGCCCGGCGTCCTGATGTACGTCCCGATCTACCGCAGCGGCGCGACGGTCAACGTTCCCGAGGAGCGCCGCCGGGCGCTGATCGGCCATGCCTACAGTCCGTTGCGCATGCACAACTTCATGCGCGACGTTCCGTTCGATGCCTTGGGCATGCGCGTTGAAATCTTCGACGGTGTCAGCGTCACTCCGGACCGGTTGCTGTACGACAGCCTGGCAGCGGCGTCGCGCCCGGCGCCGGACGCGCGGCCCATGTACAAGCGCCTGGAGCAGATGAACGTGTACGGCCGCACCTGGATGCTGTCCGCGAGTTCGCTGCCGGCATTCGAGGCCACGCGCGGCATCGACCGCGAGCGGCTGGTGCTGGCGAGCGGCATCGCGCTGTCTCTCGCGCTGACGGCGATCGTCTGGCTGATGTCGACCTTGCGCTCGCGCGCGCTCGCCCTCGCGCAGGCCATGACCAGCCAGCTGCGGGCGAGCGAGGAGCGGAGCCGGCTGCTGGCGAGCCTGGTCGAGCAGTCGAGCGACGCCATGTTCTCGCACGACCTCGACGGCGTCGTGACGAGCTGGAACGAGGCCGCGGCGGGCCTGTTCGGTTTTTCGGCCGCGGATGCGATCGGCAAGTCGGTGCGCGTGCTGCACCTCGCGGGCGTCAACGACGCCGAATGGGAGCACGTGCGGCAGCGTTTCTCGAGCCGGGCGCCGGAGAGCTACGAGGCCCGGCGCACGAACAGGGCCGGCGCGCTGCTCGACCTGCTGGTGACGACGTCGCCGCAGTACGACGACGACGGCAACCACGTCGGCAAGATCGTTTCCATGCGCAACATCAGCCGGCGCAAGCAGGCGGAGAACGCCTTGCGCGAGAGCCGGCTGCAGCTGGCTCTCGCGCTGCAGGGCTCGAACCTCGCGCTGTTCGACTGGGACGTCACCACCGGCCAGGTGCGCCTGTCCGAGATCTGGAACGTGATCCTCGGTGGCGGACCCCAGCCGACGACGACGATGATCGGGGCACTGGAAAAGCTGGTGCATCCCGACGACCTGCCGCTGCTGAGAGGGAAGCTGTACGAAGCCTTGCGGGGCAGCATCGCCTCCTACCAGGTCGAGCACCGCGTGAAGACCCACGGCGGCGACTGGAAATGGATCGCCAGCACCGCCAAGGTGACCGAGCGCGATGCCTCCGGGCGGGCGTTGCGCGTCACCGGGACCAACGCGGACATCTCGTCGCGCAAGCGGGCGGAAGCCGCGCTGCGCGAAAGCGAGGAGCGGTTCCAGCTCGCGATCAGCGGCTCGGCGGCGGGCATCTGGGACTGGAACCTCGAGACGGGCGAATACTATGTCTCGCCGCAGTACGAGGCCCTGCTCGGATTCGGCCGCGGCGAGTGGAAGTATTCCCGCGCGGCGTTCGCGGAGCGGCTGCATCCCGACGACCGGGCGCGCGTGCTCGCCGCCATCGAGCGTCACCTCGGGCAGCGCGTGCCGTACAACGAGGAATACCGGTTGCGGCGCAAGAACGGCAGCTACGGCTGGTTCCAGGGCCGCGGCCAGGCGCTGTGGGACAAGGCGGGCAAACCGACGCGCTTCTCGGGCTCGCTCGACGACATCACCGCGCGCAAGGAGACGGAGAGCATGAAAAACGATTTCATCGCCACCGTGAACCACGAACTGCGCACGCCGCTCACCGCCGTGATCGGCGCGCTCGACCTGCTCAAGGTGGAGGCCGCCGGCCGGCTCGAGGGCGAGGCCGCGATGTTCCTCGGCATGGCGCAGAAGAACAGCGAGCGGCTGGCGACGCTGGTGAACGACATCCTCGACATCGAGAAGCTCGAGTCGGGGTTGATGGAATTCCAGCGCGAGCCGGTCGCGATCGCGCCGTTCCTGGAGCAGGCGCTGGCGCTGAACGGCACCTATGCCCAGCAGTACGACGTCGGGCTGCGCCTCGAACCGCCGCCGGCGATGCAAGTGGTGGCCGACGAGCAGCGGCTGATGCAGGTGGTCACCAACCTGCTTTCCAACGCGATCAAGTATTCGCCGCCGGGCGGCACCGTCACCGTCCGGGCAGCCGCGCGCGGGCGCGGCTGCCGCATCTCGGTGGAGGACCACGGGCCGGGCATACCGGACGAATTCCGCAACCGTATTTTCGGCAAGTTCGCGCAGGCCGACTCCACTGACACGCGCCTGAAGAGCGGCACCGGGCTGGGGCTCGCCATCAGCAAGGCGATGGTCGAGAAGATGGGGGGGCGTATCGGCTTCGATTCGGTTTTCGGCAAGGGAGCGACCTTCTATTTCGACCTGCTCCAGGCGTGACCGGACCGGGAAGCGGGAAGGATGCGGGGGCCGGGGGTGTTTACCCGTTACCCGTTACCCGTTACCCGTTACCCGTTACCCGTTACCCGTTACCCGTTGCCGGCGCTATTCGATCGAGGAGGCTGACCGATGAATACAGTGAACACAGCGAAGCTGTTGCGCGGGGCCTGCATCGCCTTTCTGACCGCATGCCTGCCGGCGGCTTCCGCCGCCGCGGCGCCCGCCGCGGGCGATACCTATGTGTACCAGGTGGTGAACGCCTACAACCGGGAAGTCCTCGGCAAGGTCCAGCACCAGGTCTCCACGACCGATGCGGGCCGCGTCACCGTTTCGGTCAGCCCGGACGCCGCGGCGGCAGGCGCGGAGCGCACCGAGGTTTACACGAACGACGGCAACTGGCTGCGGGCGCCGGTCGAGAGCCACGGCGTGCCGGTGGAGTACGAGTTCGCCGCGCCGTACCCGGCTTATGCGTTCCCGCTGGACCCGGGCAAGACCTGGTCGGTGCGCGTCAGCGCCAGCGTGCCGTCCCTGGGCGCGCGGCGCAGCGTGCGCGTGGACGGCCGGGTGCTCGGCGCGGAGCGCGTTCGCGTGCCGGCGGGGGAGTTCGACGCCATCAAGGTCATGCGCTTCGTCTATCCCGGCGATGAAGGCCGCAATCACGCCTCGGAGACCCGGATCACGGAAACCGAGTGGTACGCCCCCGCGCTCGGCCGCCCGGTACGCACCGAGCGGAAATCTGAATGGATCAACCCCAGCGAATGCAGTCAGCACGGCGGCTGCGATTTTCGCGGCAGCTGGGAAGTGATCGAGCTGGTGAGCGCGCCAGCGAAGCGTTGAGCGCCCTCAACGCCGGTGACGAATGATGAGTGATGGGGGTTTCCAGCCGCGCCGGTAACCAGCCCCGCGCGCTGCGCGGGAGTCTCGTTACGCGTCACTCATCACTCATCACGCCTCATCCGAGTTCGATGAACTCGTCCACGAACACGCGGTAGGTCTGCGGCTTGGGCTTGTCGGCGTCCTCGGGCTTCACGTAGCGGATCGAGCTCTTTCCCTTCAGATCGCGCGGCAGGATCATGACGCGGGCGAACGCGCTTGGCGCGGTTTTCGAGGCCAGCGCCAGCACCGGGTCGGGGCCGGCCTCGAACCAGGCCTCGCCCGGCGCGACGTCGTGGCCCCTGCCGTTCACTTCCACGCGGATGCCGCCCGCCAGCAGGCAGCGGATGCCCGGTCCGCGGTGCACGTGCGTCCAGGCGATGCCGCCCGGCGGAAAATCGACGCGGTCGCAGCGCATGAGGTAGCCGCCCGGGTCGTCGAGCGCGACCGCATTCGCGAGCGTGAGCGACGAAGCCACCCCGGTCATTTCGCCCGCGGCGCGGGCGTCGCCGGCGAGTTCCCAGCGCAGCAGGGTCGCGCCCGCGGTCCCGGCGTTCACCGTGGCGACATCGCGCCCGTGCCAGGCGCTGTTCGCGGCGAGCCCCGCCGCCTGCCCGCCCGCGCGCACGATGGCGTCGCCTTCGCGCACGTAGATCACGCGGTTGCCCGCGGGCAACCGGACTTCATTCTTCGGCGGAATGCTGTCCGTGTAGAGACGGAGGGTGTATCGAGTCATGTCGGAAAAGGCGTGAATCGTGATTCGTGATTGGTGATTCGCGCCTCGATGCGTTGCGCCAGGGGCGTTACGGTTCAAAGTAAAGCAAGGTTCTCAGGGTCGAATCACGACTCGTGAATCACGCTTTTACTGTTTTGGAATTTTGGCGCCCTCGATCACCTTCGCCCACTTGGCGATCTCGGACGCGAAGAAGGCACGGAATTCCTCGGGCGTGGCGGAGCGGGCCTCGGCGCCGAGGTCCTGGAAGCGCTGGCGCGTGTCGGCGGCATTGACCGCCTCGACCACGGCCTTGTTGAGCGCGGCGATCACGGCCCTGGGCGTGCGCGCGGGCGCGGCAACCCCGTTCCAGGAAGTGACCTGGTAGCCGGGCACGCCGGCTTCCGTCACGGTCGGAACGTCGGGCAGGCCGGGATAGCGCGTGGCGGGCGACACCGCGAGCGCGCGCACGGCGCCCGCCTTCAGTTGCCCGATCACCGGCGCGGTGATCTCGAAGGCGACCTGCACCTGATTCGAGCGCAGCGCGGCGAGCACCGCGCCGCTGTTGCCGAAGGGCACGGTGAGCGCGTCGATGCCGGCCATGGACTTGAACAGCTCGGCCGACAGGTTCTGGGTGCTGCCGATCTGGATGGTGCCGATGGTGAGCTTGCCGGGTGCGGCCTTCGCCTGCGCGACGAGTTCCTTGATCGAGCGGATCTTCGAGTCCGGCGCCACCAGCACCAGCACGCTGAAGGTGCTGATGGTGGACACCGGCGCGAAGTCCTTCGCCACGTCGTAGGGCAGCTTGTTGAACAGCGACCGGCTGATGCCGTGTGAATTGTTGAGCAGCAGGAGGGTATAGCCGTCGGGCTCGGCCCTCGCTACCAGTTCGGACGCCACGATGCCGCCCGCGCCGGGGCGGTTGTCGATCACCACCGGCACCCCGAGCGAGGCGCTCATCTTCTGCGCGACCTGGCGCGCGGTGAGATCGCCCACGCCGCCGGGCCCGAACGGCACCAGGAAGCGGATGGGTTTCGTCGGGAAGCTCTGGGCCGTCGCGACGGCGGTCGCGCCGGCGAGGGCGGCGGCGGCCAGCCAGCGGAAAAAATGGATCGGCATGATCTCCTCCTTTTATTTCGGCGACCGCCAGTATAACCAAATCAACATACCCCGATCACCTCAATTCATTGTCGGGAGCGAGCCGGCTGGAGTAATCTTGGACGCAGTCGGATCCGGAGGGGGTTCCCATGGCACTCAAGCTGCGCAAGCTGTCCTATCCGCTCGGCGCGGAAGTCTGCGACATCGACGTCGCGAAGCCGATGAGCGAGGGGCAGTTCGGCGAGATCTACCGCGCTTTTCTCGACAGCGGCATCCTGCTGTTCCGCAACCAGGACATCACGCGCGAGCAGCACATCGAATTCAGCCGGCGCTTCGGCGAGCTCGACCGCCACGACTCGCTGCCGCGCGACCGGCACCCGAAATATCCCGAGCTGCTGATGGTGACCAACGAGCCCAAGCCCGACGGCAGCCCGTCCGACACCAAGTACACCGGGCGGCAGTGGCATTCCGACATGTCGTTCACGACCGAGCCGTCGCTGGGCTCCCTGCTGAAGAGCTACGCGGTGCCCGAGGTCGGCGGCGACACCCTGTTCGCCAACATGACCATGGCTTACGAGGCGCTGTCCGCCGGCATGAAGAAACTCATCGCCGACCTGCACGGCATCCACCTCTCCGGCACGCGCAAGCTCGCCAACGACAACACCGGCGTTGATCGCATGCGCGAGCAGAAGAAGCTGAATCCGCCGGTGGCGCAGCCGGTGGTGCGCGTGCACCCGGAGACCGGGAAGAAGGCGCTCTACATCGGCGAGAAGGTGAAGCGCTTCGACGGCATGACGGAGGAGGAGAGCCGGCCGCTGATCGACTACCTGGTGCGCCATGCGACGAAGCCCGAATTCGTCTATCGTCACCAGTGGCGCAAGAACGACATCCTGGTGTGGGACAACCGCTGCACCATGCACCAGGCGCTCGGCGATTTCGACGAGACCCAGCTGCGCCACATGGAGCGCACCACGGTGCTCGGCACGCCGAGCGGCTACGTCGTCACGTAGCCGCTAAGTCGGAAGGCGGAAGTCGAAAGGAAACACCCCGCTCCGGCCGGGCGGCCGGCGTTTCGTCGCAGTCCACAATCTGCGCAGCCCGCTGGCGGGAGCGCGGCTTTTACTCCATCCTTCCGCCTTTCTCCTTCCGCCTTGCATTTGATGGGCATCGCCCTCGTCCTGTTTCTCTCCGCGGTCACGTTCGTGAGTCTGAAGGGCGGCCGCGTCCTGATGACGCTGTACGCGATCGAGCTCGGCGCGGGCCCGTTCGAGACCGGCATGCTGTTCGCGGCCTACGGCCTGATCCCGTTCCTGTTCGTGGTCCACGCCGGCCGCATCGCCGACCGCATCGGCAACCGCGTGCTCATGTACTTCGGGTTTACCGGGTTCGCCGCGGCGCTGACGCTGCCGGCGCTGTTTCCCTCGCTGCCGCTGCTGTTCGTCACCTCGCCGCTGATCGGCTTCACCAGCATGGTGTTCATCGTCGCGTCGCAGAACCTGGTCGGGGTGCTGTCGACGCCCGGGACGCGCACGCGCAACTACAGCTATTACAGCCTGTCCGATGCCACCGGCAACGTCGCCGGCCCCGTGCTGGTCGGGTTCGTCATCGACGGCTACGGCCACGCCGCCTCGTACTACCTGCTGGCGGCGATCGCGGCGGTCTGCCTGGTGGTGTTCCACTTCGGGCGCCATTCGATCCCGGCGCGCTCGGGCGTGGTCGAGGCGGCGAAGCGGGGCCCTTCGACGGACCTGCTGCGGTTGCCGGGCCTGCGCAACGTGCTGATCACCAACGGCATCGTCATGACGGGCATCGATTTCTACCAGGTCTACCTGCCGGTCTACGCGCGCGGCGAGGGCCTGTCGGCGAGCGAGATCGGCCTCATCATGGGCGCGTTCGGCGCGGCCGGCTTCCTGGTGCGAACGCTGATTCCGCCGTTCACCGCGCGCTGGGGCGAGCGCGCGATGATCGCTGGCGCGCTGGCGCTCGCGTGCGTGTCCTTCGTCGCGATTCCCCTGACGCAGAACTTCTGGCTCCTCGTCGCCATCTCCTTCGTCATCGGCCTCGGCATGGGCTGCGGCCAGCCGCTGTGCATGATCCTGTCCTTCAATGCCGCGCCGCCGGGCCGTTCCGCCGAGGTGATCGCGATGCGCATGGCGGTGAGCTACGGGTCGCACGTGCTGATCCCGCCCGTGTTCGGCGCCTTCGGCGCGGTGCTGGGGCTGGCGCCGGTGTTCTGGACCTGCGCGATGCTGATGGGGATCGGGGCGGGGATGAACCGCCGGGCGCGCCCGTCTGGTATAGAGTAGCGCCGTGAATCCGGGCTTGCGCCAGTTTTTATCAGTACCGCAGAACCTCGCCGCGGCGGCCGGCGTCGTGATGCTCGCCGCCGTGGTGGCTGCGTCCTATTTCAGCCTGCGCGGCGTGAACGAGTCGCTGCGGGTGGAGCGGCTCGCGCTGCGCGTGATCGCCGACGTCGAGGGGCTGCAGGCCGGGTTGCATGAGCTCGACGCCGTGCAGCGTGATTACCTGGCGGGCGCGGACCCCACGCAACTGGCCCGCTTCGAGAGCCTGCGCGAGAAAATCCACCTGCACCTGGTCGAGCTGGAGAAGCGCGTCGAGAACCCGGAGCAGCGGGTCGCGCTGCCCGCCATACAAAGCGCGGTGCGGGAGCGGCTGATCGTCGCGGAGGAAACGATGCACGAGCGGCGCAAGGGCGCGGCGGCGGTGGCGCAGCTCGCGTTCCCGCCCGGGCGTCTGGCGCTGTCGGACAGCGCGCGCGGCCTGACCGATGATTTTGCGCTTCGCAACCGCCGCATCGTCTCGGATCGCGGCGACGACGCCGTCGACGAAGTGGGATTCGTGGGGCGCGCCATCCTGGCCGGCATCGTGCTGGCCGGCCTGCTGCTCGGATGGTCGCTATGGACGGCGCAGGGCTACGAGCAGGCGCGGGGGAGGGCGGAGGCGGCGCTGCAGGCGCGCTCGCGGGAATTGCGCCTCCTGGTGGACGCGATGCCGGCAATGATCACCTACGTCGGCACGGACGAGCGCTTCCTGTTCCACAACCGCAGCTACGCGCAGTGGCTCGGCATACCCAGCTCGCGGATCGACGGCCACCCGCTGCGCGAAGTCGTCGGCGAGAAGGCTTATGCCGTGATCGCCCCGCACTTCGCGCGGGCGCTGGCCGGGGAGGAGGTGCGCTACGAGCGGCAGGAAACGCTCGCCGACGGCCGGTTGCGCGACCTGGCGGTGGTTTACGTGCCGCATCGGGGTCCGGGGGGCGAGGTGGTGGGATGCTACGCGCTGTTGACCGACGTCACCGAGCTGAAGCATCTCGGGCGGTTGAAGAACGAATTCGCCTCCCAGGTGAGCCACGAGGTGCGCACGCCGATCACGGCGATCAGCGGCGCGCTCGGCATGCTGGCGGGCGGCGGCGCCGGCCCGTTGCCGGAGGCGGCGGGCAAACTGATCGCCATCGCCCGGGAGAATTGCGAGCGCCTGGTGCGGCTCGTCGACGATCTCTCCGACATCGAGCGGTTCGAGGCCGGCGAGGTGACGTTGCGCCTGCGCGACGAGGATCCCGCCCGGCTGGCGTCGGTGGCCGTGGCCGCCATCGGCCCGGTGGCCGCGCAGCGCGGCGTGCGCGTCGAGACGGGCGAAGCGCCGTCCGGCGCCCGCGTGCACGCGGATGGCGACCGCGTGATCCAGGTTCTTGCCCACTTGCTCGCGAACGCCGTCCAGTTTTCCCCGGACGGGGCGGCGGTGCGGGTCACGCTCGAGGCGCGCGACGGCGCGGTCCGCATCGCGGTGCGCGACCACGGCCCCGGGGTGTCGCCGGATTTCGTCCCGCGGCTGTTCGAGAAGTTCTCGCAGGAGGCGTCGGTGGCGCGCGGCAGCACGGGGCGGTTCGGGCTGGGCCTGGCGACCGCCAGGATGCTGGTCGAGCGCATGGGCGGGCGCATCGGCTACGAGCCCGCGCCCGGTGGCGGCTCGACGTTCTGGTTCGACCTGCCGCAGGCCGGCCGCAGGAAAGCGCGCGAGTTGCAACGCATACTTTACGTCGAGGACGACGACAGCATCCGCAAGATCGGCACGATGGCGCTCGAGACCGTCGGCGGCTTCCAGGTGATTCAATGCGCATCGGGCGCCGATGCCATCGCCCGGGCGCCGGCGCTGGCCGCGGACCTGATCCTGCTCGACGTCATGATGCCGGACCTCGACGGACCGCAGACCCTGGCCCGGCTGAGGGCGATCCCGCAAACCGCCGCCACGCCGGTGGTGTTCCTGACCGCGACCGTTCAGCCGGCCGAGATCGCCCGCCTGCGGGCGCTGGGCGCGGCCGACGTGCTGGCCAAGCCTTTCGAGCCGATGTCGCTGCCCCAGAAACTGCGCGAAATCTGGGCGCGCGGCGTCGCCTAGAAGGCCGTTGAAACATTCGTCGGGCGTTGAAAAACCGGCGTCGGATTTTCGACGCCCGGCCCGGCAGCCCCTTTGCGCGCGGGACGGCCCCGATATCCCGGCCGGCGCCCGCCCGAGCGTGGATTTTGACCATGCCGTACACACTTTTTTTACAATCGGGAAAAGCGCCTGGAGCGATAATATCCCCGTCCCGTAAGGCCCTATTCCGTCACCGCTTTTCATGGCCAACGCCCCGTCTCCGCAAGCCGCCGGAAAGAAGCCGGCAAGCCCGCCGCCGCTGCCGCGGCTGCGCGACGATTTGCAGCTGTATCCCGGGGCGCCGCACCGCGACGGCTCGCCGAGCTGGCGCATCCTCGATCCGATACGCAACGCGTTCTTCGAAATCGGCTGGCTGGAGTTCGAGCTGCTCGCGCGCTGGAGCGGCCACCGCCAGGCCGGGCCGCTGCTCGCACAGGTCGCCGCCGAGACGCGGCTCGCGCCCACGCCCGAGGAACTGAGCGAGCTCATCGAGTTCCTGGCCGCGAACCAGCTGCTCGCGCCCGACAGCCAGGTCGCGCGCGAGGCGGTGCGCAAAAAGTGGCAGGCCTCCAAACTGACCTGGTACGAGTACCTGCTGCACCACTACCTCTTCTTCCGCCTGCCGCTCGTCAAGCCGGACGCATTCCTGTCGCGCACCGTGGGCCTGACCGATCTGTTCTTCACGCGCGGCTTCCTGCTCGTCGTCCTGGTCGTGCTCGGTATCGACCTGTACCTGGCGGTGCGCCAGTGGCACGAGTTCACCGACGCGTTCATGAGCCTGCTCACGCCGATCGGGCTGTTCTGGTACGCGGTCGCGCTGACCTTCGCCAAGGTGGTGCACGAGCTCGGGCATGCCTACGCCGCCAAGCGCTACGGCGTGCGCGTCCCGGCGATGGGCGTGGCGTTCCTGGTGCTGTGGCCGTTCCTCTACACCGACACGGCCGAGACCTGGAAACTCGCGAACCGCCACAAGCAGTTCACGATCGCCGCTGCCGGCATGGCCGCCGAGTTCACGCTGGCCGTCTTCGCGACGCTGCTGTGGGCGCTCGCGCCCGAGGGCGGCGTCAAGACGGTGCTGTTCGTGCTGGCAACGTCCACCTGGATCATGACGCTCGCCATCAACGCGAGCCCGTTCATGCGCTTCGACGGTTATTTCCTGCTCTCGGACGCGCTCGATTTTCCGAACCTGCACGAGCGCGCCGGCGCCTGCGCGCGCTGGTGGCTGCGCACCACGTTCTTCCAGCTGCCTTTGCCGATGCCGGAGCCGTCGCTCGAGCTGCGCCACGTTCGCTGGCTGACCGCATTCGCGCTGGTCACGTGGTTCTACCGGCTGGTGGTCTTCCTCGGCATCGCGCTGCTGGTCTACTTCATGTTCTTCAAGCTGCTCGGCATCCTCATGATGCTGATCGAGCTCTACATCTTCATCGCGAAGCCGGTCGTGGCGGAGGCGGCCTACCTCTGGCGCAACCGCGACGCGATCCGCATGGCGTGGCGGCCGACGCTCGCCGCCGCCGCGATCATGGCCGTCGTGGTCTGGATGTTGCCGGTGTCGGGAGAGGTGACGGCGCCGGCGCTGCTGCGCGCCGCCCACGAGCAGTCCGTCCATGCGCCGTTCCCGGCGCGCGTGCTCGCGGTCGGCGTGAATCGCCGCGACAAGGTCGAAAAGGGCGCGCCGCTCCTGGATCTGGATGCGCCCGACTTGAAGGCGCGCGCCGAACTCGCGCAGGTCGCCATCGCCTCGGCCCAGGCCGAGCTCGCGCGCACGCCGGCGAGCGAGCGCCAGCAGGAACGCCGCGGCGTGCTCGAGCAGCAACTGGCGCAGGCGCTTGCCACGATGCAGTCCGTGCGCGAGGACGCCGCGCGCCAGCGCCTCTACGCCGCCCACGCCGGCACGGTGCGCGACCTGCAACCCGACGTGGTGCCGGGGCAATGGGTGAACCCGAAGCAGCTGCTGCTGCGCGTGGTTTCCGAGTCCGAGCCCCTGATCGAGGCTTACGTCGGCGAGCGCCAGCTCGACGCCATCGCCACCGGCCAGACCGTCCGCTTTTACCCCTCGCTGCCGAACATTCCGGTGATCGATGGCGTCGTCATCGCCATCGACCGCACGCCGATCAAGGAGATCTCGCGACCGGTGCTGGCGTCCGTGCATGGCGGCGATATCCTGGTGAATACCGGACCGAACGGGCTGCTCGTCGCGCACGAGGCGGTGTTCAGGGTGAGCGTGAGGCCGCGCGCCGCGTCCATGCCGGTGACCGCGGCGATTCGCGGCACCGTGCGCATCCAGGGCAGCCTGCGCTTCGTCGCAGAGAATTTCTTCTTCCGCACGCTTTCCGTTTTGATCCGGGAAAGCGGCTTCTGATCCTTCAGGAAACGACATGGCCAGCACATCCAGTTCCGGAAAATCGAAAACCGCGAAAAAACAACCGGGGGGCACCGGTCCTTCGCGCCGCCGCACCCGCATGCTCGCCCTCGAGGCGCGGGTGCTGTTCGACGGCGCGATGGCGCTCGACCTCGCGCAGCAGACCGAACAGGCGGCACCGGATGCGCCCGCCGCCGCGCCGGAAGCGGCCGGGCCCGAAGCGCTGACGCCGGCCTCGTTCGAGGCGCCGGTCGCGCAAAACGCCGCCGCCGCGGCCCTCCCGGGCGACGCGGAGCGGGAGCGCGAGGGCGAGAGCGAGGCGACGGCGCGCGAGCGCGTCGAGATCGTGTTCGTGGATTCGTCGGTCGAGGACTACCAGTCGCTCATCGCCGACATCGATCCGAAGGCGCAGGTGGTGGTGCTGGACGGCGCGCGCGACGGGCTGCAGCAGATCGCCGAATTCCTGAAGGACAGGAGCGACGTCGACGCGATCCACATCGTTTCGCACGGCGCCGAGGGCGTGCTCGAACTGGGATCGACGCGACTGGACGGCGAGTCGATCCGCGGCGAGCACGCGGCGCTGCTGATCGAGATCGGCAAGCACCTGTCCGACGACGCGGACATCCTCGTCTACGGCTGCGATTTCGCCGGCGGCGAAGCCGGGCAGGACGCCGCCGGGCGCCTCGCCCTGCTGACTGGCGCGGACGTCGCCGCCTCCGACGACCGCACGGGGCACGTCGACCTCGCCGGCGACTGGGACCTGGAGGTTGCGTTCGGGCAGATCGAAACCAGCGTCGCGTTCGGCGAGCGCGCGCAAACGGTGTTCCAGCACGTGCTGGCGACGCTCGACTGGGACACGGTGCAGTCGGGTCCGGGCTGGACCGGCACGAGCGGCACTTATTCCGCGGGCGGCGGCAACGTCACGGTCACGGTCACCGATCCGGGCAACGACGACCTGGTCGTCAATCCCGGGCTGGTCGCGGGCACCGCGGCCGGCGGCCTGACCGCCAATACCGGCGGCCTGAGTCCCGCCCAATACTCGCTGGGGATCCGCACGGATTTCCAGGCGCAGGGCAGCATTGCCCCGCCCACCGAGGAAGTCACCGTCGCCATCGACTTCTCCCACGCCGGCGGCGTGAGCAACGTCAGCTTCTCGGTTTTCGACATCGACTTTTCCTCGGGCGCGTGGACCGACCGCCTCGTCATCACCGCGAACAACGGCGCCACGATCAACCCTTCGTCGGTGACGGTCGGCAGCGCGCTGACGTTCGACGGCACAAACGTGCTGACCGGCACGGCCAACTCGGGCACCACGTCGAATACCGGCAACGCGACCATCACCTTCAATCAGAGCGGCATCACCCAGGTGACGATCCGCTACCAGTCCGGCCAGACCGCCAACCCGGACGTGCAGCAGGTCAACCTCCACGACATCAACTTCAACGTCAACCCGCTCAACACCGTGCCTGGCGCGCAGACCGTGAACGAGGATGCGCCGCTGAGCATCACCGGCGTCAGCGTGAACGACGTCGACGGCAATCTTTCGACCACGCAGCTCTCCGTCGCCAGCGGCACCGTCAATGTCAGCCTCGCCGGCGGCGCGACCATCTCGGCCGGCGCCAACGGCAGCGGCACGCTGACGCTGTCGGGAACCCAGGCGCAGATCAACGCGGCGTTGGCGACGATCTCGTACCAGGGCAACGCGAATTTCAACGGCGCGGACACGCTCACGGTGACCAGCACCGACAGCAACGGCCGCACCGACTCCGACACGGTCGCGATCACGGTCGCGGCGGTCGCCGACGCGCCGGTCAACACGGTGCCGGGAGCGCAGACGACCGTCTGGAACACGGCGCTGTCGGTTTCCGGCATCAGCGTGAACGACGTCGACGGCAATCTTTCGACCACGCAGCTCTCCGTCGCCAACGGCACCGTCAATGTCAGCCTCGCTGGCGGCGCGACGATCTCGGCTGGCGCCAATGGCAGCGGCACGCTGACGCTGTCGGGCACCCAGGCGCAGATCAACGCGGCGCTGGCCACGCTGACCTATCAGGGCGGCACGAATTACGCCGGCAGCGACACGCTGACCGTGGTCAGCACCGATTCGGGAGGGTTGACCGATACCGATACCGTCGGCATTACCGTCACCGCCAACCTCGATACGATCCTCGACCTCGATTCGACGCCGGGGGTCTCAACCAGCACCGGGTCCGCGACATCGGATCTCGTGACGAACGGCACCATGACCACGGTAACGAGCGGCGTTCCCAACGGCTGGACCGAGGTCGGGAACACCGGGGCCGGCGCGGCGGCCAACGGGCGCTACGTCTGGACCGGCGCCAGCTCGGCGACCGACGCGACGCTGAACCAGTCGATCACGGTTCCGGCAGGGACGGGCCCGGCAACGACCTACAGCTCGACGCCGACAACGCTGACCGAGACCACGGTCACGGTCACGAACGCCATAACCGGCATCAGTTTTGGTTTCGACCATGCCAACACCGACACGGGTGGAGCGAACGACAACTACCTCGAGGTTCGCTATAACAACGTCGTCTACGCCCGATTCCAGACGGCAGCTGCCGGGATCGCGACCGCGGCCGGCACGTGGACTTTCCTCAACGGCGCCACCGGCTCGCCGGCCAGCGTCAACTCGGTCGGCAACGGCGCCAACTCGGCGCGCGACGGCGCGCTGACCACCGTGACGATCGATCTGACGAATGCGACCGGCGGCCCGATCACGACTTCGGCCAACCTCACGTTTGCCTTCATGAACGGCCCTTCCGGCGGCGGCGGCAGTGACGACATTGCAATCGACAACGTCTCGGTTACCAACACCCAGACCACGACCACCACCACGACCACGATCGATCTCGCCAGCAACAGCTGGACGGCGAACTACACGGAGAATGGCGCGGCGGTCGCCATTGCCGACGCCGACAGCTCTATCTTCGACGCGAACCGGGACAACATGACCGGCGGCGTCATTCAACTTGCCAATTTTCAGACCGGCGACCGGTTGCTGGTAGGCGGCTCCTCGGGCAACAGCGGAACGCTCGCGGGCGGCTTGATCAGCTGGACGCGCTCGGGGACGAACGGCGAAACCATCACGCTGTCGGGCGCGGCAACCGCAGACGCGTACGCGGACGCAATCGAATCCATCGCCTTCGAGAACACGACCGACGACCCTTCCACCACGGCCCGCACGGTGACGGTCAGGGTGACCGACGGCACGGGCTATTCGAATGTCGCAGTGGCCACGATCAATGTCACGGCGACTAACGACGCGCCCACGCTCGGGGCAGTGACCTCGGGAAGCGTGACGGAGGTCGACCAGAGCAGCACGACGACGGACGCGGCGCTGACGGGGACGCTGGCGGGCGCGGACGTCGACTCGGGGGCGGTGCTCACCTACGGCATTCAGGGCGTGACGCCGGTGGCGGGGGTGGCGACGCAGGTATGGACCTACGGCACGCTGACGGTGAACACCTCGACCGGGGCGTATGCCTTCACCAGGAACGCGGCGGCGGTGGAAGCGCTCGACGCGGGCGAGACGGTCTCGAACAGCTTCACGGTGACGGTATCCGACGGCATTGCGCCGGCGGTGACCCGGACCTACACGGTGACGGTGAACGGCGCCGATGATGCGCCGACGCTGGCCGCGGTGACCTCGGGGTCGGTGACGGAGGTGAATCTCAGCGGGTCCACCACGGACGCGAATCTCTCGGGGACGCTCGCGGGGGGCGATGTGGACGTCGAGTCGCTGACTTACGGTATCAGCGGCGGCACGGTGTCCGCCGGCAGCGCGACGCTGGCGGGGACCTACGGGACGTTGACGGTCAATACCACGACCGGCGCGTACAGCTACGCGAAGAACGCCGCGGCGATCGAGGCGCTGGCGGCCGGCCAGACGCCCAGCGACGTGTTTACGGTGACGGTGACCGACGGGGATGGCGCGCTGGTGACGCGCACCTTCACCGTGAACCTGACGGGCGCGAACGACGCGCCGGTGGGCGTGAACGACACAGCGACGGCGGTCGAGGCCGGCACGGCGGCGGGGACGAACCCGACGGGCAACGTGCTGACGAACGACACCGACGTGGACAGCGGCGACACGAAGACGGTGTCGGCGATCGCGGGCGGCACGGTCGGCTCGGCGCGCGCGGGCAGTTACGGCTCGGTGACGCTGAACTCCAACGGCAGCTACACCTACACGGTCGACAACAGCAACGCGACCGTGCAAGCCCTGCGCACGAGCGGGCAGACTTTGACCGATACGTTTACGTACACGGTAAGCGACGCGGCGGGCGCGACCTCGACGGCGACGCTGACGGTGACGATCCAGGGCGCGAACGACGCGCCGGTGGGGGTAAACGACACGGACGCGGTGAACGAAGACGCTACGCTCACGAGGAATGCCGCATCGGGCGTGCTGGCGAACGACACCGACGTGGACAGCGGCGACACGAAGACCGTGTCGGCGATCACTGGTGGGACGGTTGGGGTGGCGCGGGCGGGGACGTATGGGTCGCTGACGCTGAACGCGGACGGGAGCTATTCCTACGTTGCGAACAACGCCAACAACCTGGCGGCGGGGCAGACAGCGACGGACACGTTTACCTACACGGTTCAGGACACGGCGGGGGCAACCTCGACGGCGAGCCTGACCATTACGATCACCGGCACCAACGACGCGGCGGTGATCAGCGGGACGGTGACGGGGACGGTGGTGGAGGCGGGTGCGGCGGGGGCGGGGACGCCTTCGGTGGGCGCGACGCTGACCTCGACAGACGTGGACGGCACGGCGAACGCGTTCACGGCGCAGGGCGCGACCGGCGCTACTTACGGCACTTACACGATGACGGCCGGCGGCGCATGGGCCTACACGCTCGACAACACGAACGTGGCGGTGCAGGCGCTGAGGACGAGCGCGAACACGCTGACCGATACTTTCACGGTGACGGCGGCCGACGGGACGGCGCAACTGGTAACGGTGACGATCCAGGGCGCGGACGATGCGCCGGTGAACGCGGTGCCGGGCGCGCAGGCGACGAATGAAGACACGCCGCGGGTGTTCTCGACCGCCAACGGCAACGCGATCACGGTGGCGGACGTGGACGACGCGACGCTGACGATGACGGTGGCGGTGACCAACGGCGCGCTGACGCTGGCGGGGACGACGGGGCTGACGTTCACGACGGGCGACGGCACGTCGGACTCGACGATGACGTTCTCGGGTACCGCGGCCAGCATCAATGCGGCGTTGAACGGTCTCAGCTACGCGCCGACACCGGATTTCAATGGCGCCGCGGTGCTGACGCTGACGACGAACGACGGATCGGTGTCGGACGTGGACACGGTGACCATCACGGTGAATGCGGTCGCCGACATCGTTGGAGACTCGGTCAGCACGAACGAGGACACGGCGGTTGTGTTCAACGTGTTGACCGGCGCGGGCGGCGCCAGCGCGGACAATTTCGAAGGCAGCGCGCAGGTGACGGCGGTCAACGGCACCGCGATTACCGCGGGTGGTGCGGCGGTAAGCGTGGCCAACGGAACGGTGTCGTTGAGCGGGACCGGTCAGCTTACCTTCACGCCGACGGCCAACTACAACGGGGCGACCTCGTTCACTTACGCCGTGACCTCCGGCGGGGTGACGGAGACCGCGACGGTCAACGTCACGGTCAACGCCGTCAACGACGCGCCGACGCTGGCCGCGCCCGCTGCGGGCTCGGTGGCCGAAGTCCGTCTCTCGTCGGCCACGACCGACGCCAACCTGTCGGGCACCCTCGCCGGCGCGGACGTCGACGCGGGCGCGTCACTGACCTACGGCATCAGCGGCGGCGTCGACGGTGGCGCGACGGTCAGCCTCGCGGGGACCTACGGCACGTTGACGGTCAACAAGACCACCGGCGCTTACACGTTCACCAAGAACGCGGCCGCGATCGAGGCGCTCGACGACGGCGAGACCGGCGCCGACAACTTCACCGTCACGGTATCCGACGGAATCGCAGCAGCGGCGGGGCAGACGTTCTCGGTGAGCGTTTCCGGGGCCGATGACCAGCCCACCCTGGCGGCGATCACCGCCGGGTCGGTCACGGAAGTGGCCCTGTCGTCCTCGACCACGGACGCCGGGCTCTCGGGCACGCTCGTGGCGGCCGACGTCGACGCGGAGACGCTCGCGTTCGGCATCAGCGGCGGTGTCGACGGCGGCGCGACGGTCAGCCTCGCCGGGACCTACGGCACGCTGACGGTCAACAAGACCACCGGCGCCTACACCTTCACCAAGAATGCCGCGGCGATCGAGGCGCTCGACAACGGCCAGAGCGGCGCCGACAGCTTTACGCTGATGGTGGGCGACGGCGACGACGCGCTCGCCACCCGCGTCTACACGGTGACGATCACGGGCAGTGAGGATGCGGCGGTGATCGCGGGGACCTTCACGGGGGCGGTGACCGAGGACGGCACGGGCACGGCGACCGGTGGGTTGACGATCAGTGATGTGGACGCGAATGACAACCCGGTGACGTTTGCGGACGTGGCGCCGGTGGCGGGGGACAACAGTTACGGCACGTTCCAGCTGGTCTCTGGGGTGTGGACGTACACGCTGAACCACGCGGCGGTGCAGAACCTGGATGCGGGCGAGACGGTGCAGGACACGCACACGTTTACGGCGAGTAACGGGGCGACGCAGACGGTGACGGTGACGATCACGGGCAGTGAGGATGCGGCGGTGATCGCGGGGACCTTCACGG
>CAZOQY010000010.1:19204-24347 GCA_964581835.1 uncultured Streptomycetaceae bacterium
TTTACGGCGAGTAACGGGGCGACGCAGACGGTGACGGTGACGATCACGGGCAGTGGTGACGGCCCCGTGCTAAGCGTTGCCCTGACCGACCAGCCGGCGACGGCGGGGGTGCCGTTCAGCTACACGGTGCCGGCCGGCACGTTCTCCGACCTGGATACGCCGACGCTCACGCTGTCGGCGACGCTGGCGGACGGCAGCCCATTGCCCGGGTGGCTCACCTTTACCCCGGCGACCGGCCAGTTCAGCGGCACGCCACCGGTGGGCTTCACCTTCATCGACGTGCGGGTCACCGCGAGCGACGGCTCGGCGATGGCGACCGACGTCTTCCAGATCTCGGCGGGCCCGATCGATACCACGCCTCCCGCGCCGCCGGTGATCGCGACAGTCACGGACAACGTGGGCACGATCACCGGTACGGTGCCGGCGGGGGGCGTTACGGACGACGCGGTGCTGGTGCTTTCCGGTACTGCGGAGCCGAACAGCACGCTCAACTTGTATGACGGCGTGACGCTGATCGGCACGGTGACGGCGGACGGCGCGGGTAACTGGACGTTCACCACCGCGGCGCTGCCGCAAGCCACGCATGCCTTCACGGCGACCGCGACCGACGGCGCGGGTAACACGAGCGCCTCGAGCGCGGCCTACGCGGTCACGGTGGATACCACGGCGCCGGCAGCGCCGACGGTGGCGCCGCTCGCGACGAGCGACCCGACTCCGACTATCACAGGCACGTGGGACAACGCTTCAGGCAACACCTTCGAATCGGTGGTGGTGAACGGCGTGACCTACACGGTCGGGGCCGACCTCACGATCTCGGGCGGGACCTGGACGCTGACGATCCCGGCGGGCAACGCGCTCGCCGACGGCACCTACAACGTGGTGATAAACACGAGGGACGCCGCGGGCAACGCCGCCGCCGATGCGACGTCCAGCGAGCTGACGGTGGACACGACGCCGCCCGCGGCGCCGACGGTGGCAACGCTGTCGACCACGGCGCCGGCGCCGACGCTCACCGGCACCTTCGACGCGGCGGGCACGAACGTGCTGCAGGTGACCGTGGACGGCGTCACCTATACGCTGGGGGTGGACCCGGCGCTGACGGCGAGCGGCAGCACCTGGAACCTGAACCTCGCGACCGCGGGCCAGACGCTCGCGCTCGGCAGCTACAGCGTGACGGTGAGCGCGGCCGACGCGCTTGGCAACAGCATCCTGGATGCGAGTTCGTCCGAGCTCACGATAACGGCGGTGCCGGACACGACGCCGCCGGCCGCGCCGGTTATCGCGACCGCGACGGACAACGTCGGGATGTTTACCGGCGCGGTGGGCACGGGCGGCGTGACGGACGACTCCGTGCTGGTGCTGACCGGCACGGCCGAGCCGAACAGCACGGTGACGATCTACAACGGCGCGACGCTGGTCGGAACGGTGGTGGCCGACGCTTCGGGCAACTGGAGCCTGTCCACGCCGACGCTGCCCGAGGCGCAGCACGATTTCACCGCAATGGCCACCGACGGCGCGGGCAATACCAGCGCCGCGAGCCCGACGTACACGGTGACGGTGGACACGACGGCCACCGCGACGCCGACCGTCGACACCCTGACGACGCCGGATGTGGCGCCGGCCATCAGCGGGTGGTTCGACAGCAGCGACACCGACCGGATGTGGGTGACCGTCAACGGCGTGACCTACACGATGGGCGTGGATGCGGCGCTCACCACGTCCGGCAATACCTGGACGCTGAACCTTGCCGCGGCGGGCCAGTCGCTCGCGCCCGGCGCCTACGGCGTGCTGGTGACCGCCAGCGACGTGGCCGGCAACCTGATCGGGGACGCGACGGCGGGAGAACTGGTCATCCAGGCCGCCGGCACGACGACGCCCACGGTTACCGTGCCGGTCTTGCCCGCCGATACCACGCCGCCGGTTTCCGGCAACACGCCGCCGGCCAGCTTGCTGCCTCCGCTTTCCTCTACGACCCCGCCCGACGGCGTCGGCGCGCCACCGTTCACCCAGCCGGTGGACGTTTCGACACCGCCTTCGAGCATCGGCGGCGGCGCCGGTTCCGGGTCCGGCCTGGGCATTGCCGGATTGCCGGACCTCAACGCGCTGCCGGCGCCGGCAGCCGGCCTGCCTTCGGCGCCGCTGCCGGGCGGTTCGCAGGCCGAGGCAAACGTGCCGCCCCCGGCCGCGCCGGCGGACCAGCTCTACGTCTACCAGGGCGTGCAGAATGCCAGCACCCGGGTCGATGGACGCTACGACTTCCAGGTTCCCGCCGACACGTTCGCGCATACCAACCCGTCCGCGCAGGTCCGGCTCGAGGCGACCCTCGTCGACGGCTCGCCGCTGCCGCCCTGGATGTCGTTCAATCCCGGCACCGGCACGTTCTCGGGGACGCCGCCGACGCCCGCGGCGGCGGAAATCGACGTGATGCTGACCGCGCGTGACGAAGCCGGGCGCGAAGCGTCGGTGGTGTTCCGGCCGATCATGACGACGGCGCCGCTGGTTGACTCCTCGCCGTTTGCCTCGGCGCCGCTGCGGCCCGAACTGAACGGCTTCCCGGTGACGCGCATCCCGGCCACGGAGCTGCCCGCCAGCATCGCGGGTTCGGTCGCCGGAACGTCAGGCCACAGCCTGTTCGTGTTCCACGGCATCAACAGCCAGCGGCTCGACGCGGGCGGTAACGGCATGGTGCGCGTCCCCGGAGACGCGTTCGGCCACACCGATCCGGCGGCCATCGTTTTTCTCGAGGCCAGGCTGGCCGACGGGCGGCCGCTGCCTGACTGGCTGCAGTTCAACCCGGTGCAGGGGACTTTCAGCGGCACGCCGCCGGCAGCTTTCGCCGGCGAGCTGGAGGTCGAGATCGTCGCTCGCGACAACGAGGGGCGCGAGGCGCGTACCACTTTCCACCTCGAGCTCGACCAGGTCCGGACCCGGGCGGCGGAAGCCGCGCCGGCGGCGCCGGACCCGACGCTCGGGCTCGACGTCGACGCCGCGGAGAAGGAGAAGGCCCGCCAGGCGGCCGAGCGCGCGCAGCAGGCCGAGAAAGCGGCGGGCAAGGACGGCAAGCCGGCGCCGCGCGGCGCGCAGGGCTTCAGCGAGCAGTTGCGCGGAGCGAAAGTCACGCGCGACCCACTGCTCGATCGCATCAGCAGCGCGGGCGAACAGGCGCCGCGGCGCTCCAATTGATTGATTGCACGAGCGGCACAGGGATAGAATCGGGTGATTCCATGGCAACCATGAAGATTCCTCTGCGGGGGGGCGCCGCCGCGACCCTGCTCGCCTTTGCGCTGTCCGGTTGCGTCGTCAACCCCAAGCCGCTGGAGCAGGGCGAGCGCGAGCGCCTGGCCGCCGAATCCCGCGCCGCCCTGTTCGCGGGGCAGGATCCGGTCACCGCTCCGCTGGCGCTGTCGGAAGCGATGGCGCGCGCGATCAAGTACCAGGCCGACTACCGGCAGCGGCAGATGGAGCAGGCCGCCGCCATGGCGCAGCTCGACGTCGCGAAGTTCGACATGCTGCCGCGGCTGATGCTGAACGCCGGTTACTCCAACCGCAGCAACGATTCGTTCGGCTTCGGTTTCAATCCCGCCGGCCAGGTCGCGCTGAATCCGTCCGCTTCGCAGGAGCGGGAAATCACCACCGGCAGCATCGGTTTTTCCTGGAACCTGCTCGATTTCGGCGTGAGCTATTTCCGCGCGCGCCAGCTCGCCGACCAGAGCCTGATCCTCGAGGAGCGGCGTCGCAAGGCACTGCAGACGCTGGTTCACGACGTTCGCATCGCCTGGTGGCGCGCCGAGGCGGCGCAACGCCTGCTGCCGGCCGCCGACGCGATGCTGGCCGAGATCGAGCGCGTGTCCGAGCGCACGCGCGTGATCGAGGCGCGCAAGCTCCTGCCGCCGCAGCAGACGGCGACGCTGCGGCGCGCGCTGCTCGACCTTGCCCAGCAGATCGACCTGCGGCGCATGGAGCTCGCGCAGGCGCAGGTCGAGCTGGCGGCGCTGGTCAACGTGCCGCCCGGCTCGGACCTGCGGGTCGCGGCGCCGGCCGGCACCGCGCGCGAAGTACTCGATCTCGCCGCGGACGAGGAACGACTCGAGGCGCTCGCGCTGCGCAACCGGCCCGAGATCGGCGAGGAGGCTTACCGCGCCCGCATCACCGTCGACGAGACGCGCCGGGCGATCGTCGGCCTGCTGCCCGGAGTGACCCTGGATTTCGGCGGCAACTACAACAGCAACCAGTTCCTGGTGAACAACGCCTGGAGCTCGGCCGGCGCCGCGGTGGCCTTCAACCTGGTGCGGCTGTTTTCCCTGCCCGCCATCCAGCGGCAGGACGAGGCGATGCAGAAGACGGACACGGCGCGCCGCCTCGCCATGTCGATGGCGGTGCTGGCCCAGACGCGGCTGGCGACGCTGCGCTACGACCTTACCGCCGACGAGTTCCGCATCTGGGACGATGCGGCGCGCGACGACGACCTGATCGTGAGCTACATCCAGTCGAGCGCCCGCGTCGGCATCGACACCGAGATCGAATTGATCCGGGCGAAGGCGCGGGCGCTGGTGAGCCACATGAACCGGGACATCGCCTACTCGGTGCTGCAGGGAAGCATGGCGCGGATTTTTCACTCCGTGGGCTACGATGCGATCCCGCGCGAGGACGAGGGCAAGACCGTCGCCGATCTGGCGCGACAGATGCAGGCGCGCCTGGCGACGCTCGAGGGCGAGAACTTCACGCGGCCCGCGCCGCCCGCCGCGACGACCGTCGCCATCAGCGTGGTGAAGAGCGCCTCCGGCGAGTCCGCGGCCTTGCTGCGCGAGGGCGCGAGGCGCGTGCTGGAGCTCTCCAGGGTCAGGGTGGTGGAAGGCGAGGACGCCGACGTCCGGCTGGAATTCGTCGCGGTGCTCGACAGGCCCGACGAGGGCAAGCGCTCCGCGCGCGTCGACATCCGCGTGCTGCGCGCGGGCGCGGACAGCAGCGCCGATTTCAGGACGACCATGAGCGAACCGGTGGACGACGAGCAGTGGCGGGTGCTGGGCGAGGGCGCTGCCTACCGCGTGCTCGACCGCCTCACCAGCCAGCGGCCTTGGCGTCCGTCGCTGCGACCCGCGGCGGCACCGCGCGGGCCGGCCGCCCGCGCGGCCGCGCCGGCCCC